>PKWT01000083.1 GCA_003132125.1 Micrococcales bacterium
GGCTCGTGGGGCTCCGCTACATCTGCTTCTTCAGCAGCAGGATGGAGGCTACGTACTGCTTGGTGTCGGCGAACATCCCGCTCTTCTGCACGGAGTACAGGCCCTGGTAGTAGCCCGCGACCGCCTGGTTCTGCGTGCTCGCACTACGGGTCAGGGAACGCAGGATGACCACGCCGGCGGTGATGTTGTCCTGGGCGTTGAGCAGGTTGAGCCTGTGGCCGGCAAGCTCGGAGGCCCATAGGCCTGAGCTCGGGATCACCTGCATCGCGCCGATGGCGTTGGCGACCGAGACCTGGCGTTGGTTCCAGCCGGACTCCTGCCACGAGATGGCCAGCGCCAGGTTGGGATCGACCCCGTGGCGGCGCGCGGTGGCGACGATCATGGCCCTGATCTGCGTGCGGCTCGGCGCGTTGTGGCGCGTCAGATAGGCGCGGTTGGCGGCTGCCGCATTGACGATCGTGGCGGAGTACGTACGGCCGGCGAAGGTGTTGCTGCTGGTGGCCTTCTTGGGGGTCACGACCTTCAGCTTCTGTCCGATCTGCAGGATCGATCGCAGTGACAGGTTGTTGGCCTTCAGCAGCGAGGCCACGCTCACCTTGTGGTGCACGGCAAGGTCGCTCAGGGTGTCTCCAGAGCGAACGGTGACAATCGTCGTGGTGACGGCGGCGGCCGCGGCAGCCTTGGCCCGTGCACTGGCTGCAGGTGCTGGCACGTTGACCCGTTGCCCCGGCTGGATGTATGCCGTGCGACTGATCCTGTTCAGGGAATACAGGGTGGCGAGGCTCACTTTGTAGCTGGCGGCGATGCCCCCGAGGGTGTCGCCTGAACGAACCACGTAGGTCGCCGTCTGAGCGGCTGGGGCGGCCTTCCTTGGGGCCGGCTTGGTGCGTGGGACCGACAGGTGCTGGCCGACCGCGAGGAAGCTGCCGCTGCCGTGGATGCGGTTGACGGTGAGCAGGACACCGACCGTGGTGCGATGCGTGATCGCCATGTCGCTGAGGTTGTCACCAGCTCGCACCGTCAGGACCTCCCAGCCATAAGGCGCCGGGTTGGCGGTGCGCTGCACCAGCGTGGACGTGGCTTGGGCCGGCAACGGTGAGGTGGCCGGGGTGATGGCGGCGACTAGGCTCATGGCTGGGGGGCTTCCCTTCTTCAGGTTCCAGGCCGGACAGGTGAGGTGTCAACCAGCACGGATGTGACGCACGGTGCCTATGGGACTCATGTGAAACTTACACCGAAACCGCAGCCGCCGAATGGAGTTACATTCGTGTAATTCGCTCTCAGGGCTGGGTGGTGGCGGCACCTTTTATCACTACTTGCTGCCGAACCCAGATCGAGGTGAGCGCGGCCAGTACTTCGCTCGTAGAGGCGAGACGACCGATCTTGGGGAAGATGCGGGTGATCGCGAAGGTGTGGTCGTCGCCGTCGAGGGCGCTCATCGCGTCCTCGACCAGCACGAGGTTGTAGCCGTGCTCGTGGGCGGCGCGGGCGGTCGACTCCACGCCCATGTTGGTGGATATCCCACCGAGGACGATCGTGGTGATGTGGCGACGACGCAGCTGCAGGTCGAGGTCGGTGCCGTAGAAGGCGCCCCACTGCTTCTTCGTCACCACGATGTCGCGCTCGTCGCGGATCTGCGGGACGATCTCGGCGAAGTCGGCTGGCATCTCGCGTGGCTGGCGTGGTTCGTCGACATCGGCGCGCAACGCGTCGCCCCCGTCCGGGCTCGGCGCTACACGCACGGTGATCACCGGCGCGCTCGCGGCGCGGAAGCCCGCCGCGAGCTTGGCGGCGTTCGCGATCACTTCGCTGGTGGGGTGCGGCTGTGTCGGCATCGCCGTGATGCCGCGCTGCAGGTCAATCAGCACCAGCGCGGTGGCGGTGGGGTTCAGGGCGGTGACGGGCATGGGCGTCGGCCTTTCCTCGATTGTCAGTTGCAGTGTGTAGATGCCCATTCGGGACAAGGCCCTTCAATGTTGATCGTCCTAGTTTCAGGCACAGTAGTCGCGCCCTCGTGCGGCCCGTCAGCTTCCCCCATAATCGGCAAGTTGCGGCGTCAGCGGTTCACCCCCTCTTGCGGCGTGTGCTGCGGTGCCTGCAACGTCACGGTGGGCTGTGGCGCTGTGGCCGCGTGCTGGTTGCTCAAGAGCATCGTGGCGCCGAAGACCGAGCCGAGGGCCAGGATCTTCGCCACCATCTCCACCACCTTGCGTAAACCCTTCATGGTCATGACTGACTTCAGTCCCGGAGTCTGCGAATGGCACCGAGTCGCTCGCCCTCGTCGACAGCCTCTGGTGACCATCGTCGACGCAAGCGACTGATGCCGCAGGAGCCACCATGGATGGTTCGCGGCAAACGGGGTCCATCAGCGGATGCTGAGCCCATAAGTGGAAGCAATCGTGCGTAGCTCTGCGGAGAATGGGTCGATGGTCATCTGGTCGATGAGTTCTACTGCCGTTCCGTCGAAAATAGCCCAGCACTCGTGCGGTCCGAGGCGGGATTCGTATCGGATCCCTGAGTAGAGCGGACGACCGTGCACGTCCGTTTGGGCATAGAGCCAGGATGCAAGGGAGCGGGTCAGGAGTCGACTCGGCCCGCGCACCGTGGCGATGTCGAGGCTGTTGACGCCGAGTTCTATCAGGAGCCGTGCTGCGTGGTGGGTGAGGTAGGTGTGAGTGGCGGGCGCGTCGATGTCCACGAATGGCAAGGGCGTCGGCAAGGTAAGGGTGCGCAGTCGACGATCCAGTCGCCAGGAGCGTGGAATCTCCCCTGGTGCAGGCAGGCCTGGATCACCGCCGACTGCGTTGAGTTTCGCGATAAGCGAAGCTGGTGGCCGGAATCCGGCGAGGGTTTCCGCATACGCACCCTCCGCCGTTGTGGCGGCATACAGAACGCCAGCTCCGGGAATGTCGAACCTGTTGCCGCTGCGATCCAGTGCGGCGTCGACGGCGTTGACCCGGGTGAGTTGGAGGGGTGGGTTCTCACGCTCGACCCGCCATAGTCGAACTGGCGGATCGATGAGCGCCAGGAGAGGGCTAGCTTGCATTGACGAAGGCTCGCGCCGCCGCCATGACATCCCGCGCGCGGCCGGTGGAGAGCGCTTCGGCCGGTGATTCGTCGTCCAACTGCGGGTTCATGCCCATGAACCATGCACGGGCGACGTCGCCCGAGTCTGCCGACGTCAGTAAGTCAACAACTTGGAAGGTGTCACGCAGCAGCTGCTCGGTCGCGTGCGGTGGCTTGACGGTCGCGTTAGCCCAACGAGTCAGGGTGCGGGCATCTCGCCCGACGATCACCCGAAGGAGCGCCTGGCCGAGTTGAGACTGCAGCGCTCCGGTGATATCGCTGATGCTGAGCTCGACAGCGCGTGCGTGCGCGGCCGACGCCATACGTGCACGAGGTACCGCNNGTCGGCCAATCTGACTGACACCCGCCGGGCCATCGTCATCCTCCCCGCCTTCCTTCATCAGCTCTTCGTCCTCCGCGCAGTCGTCGGAAGCCACGACGCTCGGCGTCCCTTCAGGAGAGCCGCACTCACTTGAGACTGTACGTCTTGCACAGCAGGACGAAGGACAGTCAACGGCCGCGGTCGACGGCGTGCGGCTCGGTTGGTCTGGCCGGCACGTGCCCACGGCCAGCGCCCGGAACTGGGGCGAGACGCCGCACGGCGAAGGTAGTGCTCAGTCCCTCCCTGGCCATCTCCGCTGCAGTACGGGGCACGAACTGGCCGCGGTGCAGGTCC
>PKWT01000412.1:0-528 GCA_003132125.1 Micrococcales bacterium
TCAAGCTGCCACTTGTTGGGCGGGCTCGTTCCAGGCAACCGCCTCGTCGTAGAGGGTGTGCGTTTTGAGGCAGCCGTGCAGGATGCCGACGAGGCGGTTGCCGAGTTGGCGCAGGGCTGCGTTGTAGCTGATGTCGCGGTCTCTGAGTGCGTCGTAGTACGCCGCGGGCTCCCGGTGATCGCTTGAGGGCGCAGAATGCCTGCTGGTGCAGGGCATCGGCCAGGTGCTTGTTGCGCACGTATCGGGCCAGGACGACTTTCTTCTTGCCTGAGGCTCGGGTGATGGGGCTGGTACCGGCGTAGTTCTTGCGGGCCCGGGCGCCCTGGTAACGGTTGGGGTCGTCTCCGAACTCTGCGAGCACCCGGGCGCCCAGGATGTGCCCCAGTCCGGGCTGGCTGAGGTAGATCTCAGCGTCCAGGTGCTGACCAAAACAGGCCTCGACTGGCCCTTCCAGGGCGGTGATCTGCTCATTGGAGGTCGTGATCATGGCGGCCAGGGCGCGGACAGTCGCGCCGTAGGCGGCCGCGA
>PKWT01000412.1:540-8233 GCA_003132125.1 Micrococcales bacterium
GGCTCGGGTGCCTTGGTCAACAGCTCCAGGGCATCGGGGAAAGCGAGGTTCTCGTAGGCTTCCAGTGCTGCCGGGAAGAACTCCCGCAGGCTGGAACGCAGCCGCAGCACCTGACGGGTGCGGTCCCAGATCAGCGTCTGGTGCATCCGGGTCAGGACGTTCACCGCGCCGGCCTGCTCGCTGTCCCCGGCGACAGTACGTAGCTGGTGGCAACCGGTCCGGACCATATCGGCCAGGACATGAGCATCACCGGCGTCACTCTTGGCTCCCGAGACACCGTTGCCCTGGCGGGCACGAGCGGACTGCAACGGGTTGATCGCGTACACCTGGTACCCGGAGGCGACCAGCGCGGCGACCCACGGGCCACGGTCGGTCTCGATGCCGATCTTCACCCCGGCGGCGTTGCCGTCTTCGGGTAGGAACCTCCCGACCAGCCCGTGCAGCCTGGCTATCCCTGAAATTCCTTCCGGTAGGCGGGCTTTGGCGAGTCGCCGCCCGGCCTCGTCCTGGATCTCCATATCGTGATGGTCCTCAGCCCAGTCATCTCCGACGAACAGCAATCTGATGTCCTCCACTTCGCTCGACTACCTCGGTCAGCAGCCTGCAGGAAAACCCGCGACCTAGCTCGAAAATTAAGTGGTGAGTGGGCGGCGAAGCATCCCGGCGGAGCGCAGCGGAGCCGGGATGGGTTGTAACGGTGAGGTTGAGTACTTGGGTGGGTCAAGCAGCGGGTTCGAGGGTGACCTTGTAGCCGAGGGCTTCGAGTTCACGGATGTGGTTGCGCTTCTTACGGTCTGGGTTGATCCGTGAGTCATAGAAGCCGGGACCCAAGTCGTGGTAACCGACTTCAAGATCGGATAGGAGATACCAGACAATGACCAGGATGGAACGACCGACCGCCACGACTGCCTTCTTCTTGCCTCGTCTTCGGGCGATCCGCCGGTAGCGTTCGCCCAGGAACGTGTTGGTCCGGCTCGCCCCAACGGCGGCCTCGCCCAGGATCCGGGCCAGGTATGGGTCGCCGTGACCCGTGGAGCCGTTTCCCTTCTTGCGCCCGGCGGACTCCTTGACGCCGGGCGCGAACCGGGCCCAGGAGGACAGGTGCGCAGGGGTCGGGAAGCGGGTCATGTCCACGCCGACCTCGGCGATGATCACCGCGGCCGCGGTGACGCCGACTCCGGGGATCTCATCCAGGCGGGCCACCGCTGGGGCGAAAGGAACGAGCTGAGCCTCGATCTCGGTCTCGAGTTCGTCAATATCGGCGTTGAGCGCATCGATCCGGGTGAGCATCTTGGCCAGCAGGAACCTGTGGTGGTCGGTGAAGTACCCGACGAACGCCTCTTCCAGCTGGGGGATCTTGCCCCGCATCCGGGACCTGGACAGCTGTGCCAGGGCTTGAGGGTTGCGTTCACCGGCGATCAGGGCGGCCATCATGTCCCGCCCGGACATTCCGAAGATGTCACTGGCCACGACCGAAAGCTTGATCTGGGCATCCTCGAGCAGCTTCTCGACCCGGTTCTTCTCCCGGGTCCGGTCGGACACCAACGCGATCCGGTACCTGGTGACGTCGCGAAGCCGGCGGATCGGCACAGGAGGCACGAAGCTGGGTCGCAGCATCTGCCTTTCGGCGACCTTACACAGCCAGACAGCGTCTAACCGGTCCGTTTTGGGCCGACCAGGTAGGTGCTTGACGTCCTTGGCGTTGACCAGCCACGTCTGAAACCCGTGTGCCTCCAATAAGTAGAACGGGGAGGGCCAATAATCGGACGTAGCCTCCATCACTACCCGGGTGACCCCCAGATCCAGCAACCGGTCCGCCATCAATTCTAGCGAGCGGGTCATCGTGGAGTACGTCTTGACCTCCTCCAGGCGCCGCGAACCACCCTTGGGGTCGGGGACCCGCACACAGCACACCAGCTCGGCCTTGCCGATATCCAGCGCGGCGACCCGCTGGATGATCTCCTGTTCGTCATGGGTCTGTTCCAACACAAGCTTCCTCCTTCACGGTGACAACTAGTAACCAAGAAGTGGTTGCCCGCAGGAGCCGCTGGGACGGTGACGAATCTAGCTCGCGTGCTCGAAGCAACAGTGAAGGGCCCAAAACGCAGCTCCCGGTGCCCGACTAATGGACGGCCTCAAGGGACCAAGGGGTAACGACATCGGCGGGCAACCACACCCCCATTTTCAGCCCGGAACGGGCGGCCCGCCAGGGCACAGATGACTAATGGGCGATGCGTCGATGCGAGGACGAGGGCAGGGCACCCGCAAGGGGTTGCTCTCCGGCATCGCCCACTGTGCCGAGTGCGAGGCGACGGTGCACCTACGGACCCGACGCACTGAAGCGCGGGGGCTACTGCGCAAGATCTACGGTTGCGACAACGGGCACGCTTCGGCACCCGCAGAGTGGCTTGACGATCAGGTGGGCAAGGCCATCGTGCGGCGCCTCCTGAGCCCTGCGGGCATCTACGCATTCAGTCATGCCGAGGATGCCGGGGAGAGCCGCACAGGGGCTGTCTTGAGGGCTGCGAACCTACGCGCCCAACTGGACGAGGTAGCCGACTCCTACGCGGATGGGGAGATCACCCGCGCACAGATGGCCCGCGCATCCTCCCGAATGCGTGCCGACCTGGAGGTGACCGAGAAGGAAGCGCAGCGCGCCTACCTGCCCACGCCGTTGGGAACTATCGACGGGCCAGCATCGGCGCTCGCAGCGTGGCGACGTGACGACATGCCGCTAGACGAGCGTCGTGCCGTCGTGCTCTATCTGCTGGAGGCGGTTGAGATCCATCGTCGGACCAAGGGGGTACGCATCGCAACCAAGCACGTAACGATGAAATGGCGGAAGTGGTAACACGCCGCACTGCGCCGCAACTAGAGAGGAAACGCTAATGTTTACAATGCAATTCGCCTCGAACATGGCAGTGCTCGATCCCATGACAGGACAAGGGTTGCTGGTCCGTCCCCACCCTGCCGATGACCTGACGATGGGCTTGCCGTCGCTGCACGAGTCCGACTGGCACCGCGTCATCGCGGAGCTGGACCGACTTGGCTGGGAGCCTACCGAGGATTGCGACGGACTCCCCATGTTCGATGGCATGACCACGGACGGACGAGACGTGATCGGTCTCTATGGCCGTGAGCCTGTTACGACCATGCCGACGCTCTCAGAGACATCAGGGGCGATGCATGAGCTAGCGCACATGGCAGGCATGACGCTCTGATCCCGCACCGGGAGGGGCAGACGGAGCCCGCTAGGGGAAGTTGACCTAGCGGGCTCTCTGCTGTGCCCTAACGGGTGGGCTACATGACTCGATTTGACATTTCGGGGTTTATGGTGTACAATCTGTTTCACATGTCTAAATCTAGGTGCGACTACCTGCGGACAAGTTAATCAAACCACACCCGAAAGCCCCTGTCAAATGCCAACCTACCAAAGGACCGAACCATGATTCACAGCACCACAGCAAGCCCGTACCTCGACACGGAGCAGGCCGCCGCCTACCTCCACTTAGCGCCACGAACGCTGCCGAACATGAGGGCTCTGCATCGAGGTCCCCGCCACAGCAAGGCCGGTGCCCGGGTGTTGTATCACGTCGAGGACATCGAACTGTGGATCGTCCGTGTTGACCACATCAAGTCCGAGGTCGCCTGATGGCTACGATCAGGATTTGCAACGTAGAGGGTTGCCAGCGCAAGCACGTCAGTCACGGCCTATGCCAGATGCACTACAACGCGACCCCAGCAGCCAGGGCGACGCGCGTCCGTTACCGCGCAACCCCAGCAGGTAAGGCGTCGAAGGCCCGCTACAAGGCGACGCCAGCAGGCAGGGCAGCGCAGGCCCGCCACCGCGCGGCAGCCAAGGAACGCGCTAAGGGACTCCCCGAGACGCCGCAAGCGCCGACCCTTGCCCTCAATGCCCAGTAACCCTATCGGGCTCGCTCACGGGACTGCTGGGCATGCTTCCGACCATTCTGGGGAAATGGCTTCGGCGTGAGTGCGACATTCACGTCCGATGCGCTGCTAGCCATCGGACTAGAGCCGAGTATGTCTCCATCGGCGCGCTTAGTCATGCTGGCGGCAGAGCGGGCAGACAGGACAGGGCTCGCCGGGTTCGATGATGGCGAGCTCCGGGATCTATTCGCCGATGAAGCGGGCAAGCGACCCGACTCCAAAGCCATCTGGCACGTTCTCCGACTCGCCGTAAAGAGCGGGCTAGTCATGCCTGATCCTACTACCGAAGAGATACGGCTAGACCTCGCAATGATTCAGCCGGAGGGATTCCCGGAAGTTGGCGCGGTCTATGGAGACCTGACCTTAGTTCGCGAGGTCGCCGCGGGTACGTGGCTGTGTAAGTGCGCGTGCGGGTCTGCCCGTACCTTCCGAATTGAGTACCTCACGACCGGCATTACGAGCCGATGCAATAACGCAAGTAAACATCGACCTGTCGCATGACGGTACGGCCACTACCAAAATGACGCGATGCTCACTACCAAAAAATGACCATCCTCGTGAGTGACACCGCGACGGTCTGGCCACGACGAGTCAGGGTACCGGGAGATCCCAATTTCAGCATTTCGGGCTGTACGGAGTATGCGCGCGGACTTGGACGAAAAGATGGATTCTACCTCGCATCAGAGAGAGTCGCCGTAGATGAGACGCGGGAGTCACTCTCCCAGCGGCGTGAGCGGGAATATGCGCGGGCGTGGCGATTGAGGCTAGGACCCGAAGCCTGGCAGGAGCTAGTTGCGGCGTATGCCGAGGAACGACTACGGAAGATTGAGGCCGAACAGAAGGAAACCGCATGATCGAAGTCGGCGCAGATACCAATGACCAGGCGCTAGACGTATAGCTAGATCACGCGGCTAGCGACTGGGCAACACTCCACGGCGACCCCGAGCAATGGCGTCGGCAGATCAAAGAAAGGGATGGACGATATGAGCGGCATGAAGGGCGAACGACCTGCCGATTTTGTGCGCTTTGTCAACAAGTCCCACCATTGGCGCGATGCCTTGAGGGCGCATGGATCAGAGAGCGGCATGAACACGTCTGCGCTCGCCGTCGTCATGATGCTGGAGTTCCATGCGAATGCTGACGGGTCCAACGCTCACCCCGGTGAGACGGTCCTGGCCGAGCGGCTTGGCACGTCCGTCAGCACGGTGAATCGGAGCATGAGGCTGGCACGGAAGCTTGGGTGGGTGTTCTGCACCAGGGCCGGTAACTTCCGGGTCGGCAACGCCAGCGTGTGGCGCGTCTGTATCCCCTCGCACGTCCCAGTCAGCGACGGTGAGGCCAAGGCGGGAGTCTTGCCGAGCATCCATGTGAGCGAGGGCAGACAGTCGAACCGGCGGCCCGAGAAACGGAAAACGAGCGGCGGTCGTGTTGTGGATACCAGGCCAATCGCGGAGCAAAAACGAGAGTACGAACAGGTGCAGAGAGAGGAGGGCTGGTACGGAGACTGAACGTCACCCATGACTCACCACCTATCACCCTAATTACAACTACTTCTATCGCTGGCGGAAGTGCTTGGGGGGAAGGTGCTATCGCCGCGACAGCACTCTACCTCCAACAGGTCAACTCGTTGGGGGGCGTTCGCCCCCGCTAAGCGCTACGGCTGACAGCCAGACTGCTGGGACCCCTCACGGGGTCCGCCGGTGCAAACCGTTAACCGGTCAGCCGTAGCACCAGCACCCTACCTTCAACCCTGCCGATAATTGAGTAGTCACTCGCCGTTGGCTCGTGACTTAGTAAGCATCACCTAACGAAAGGATCTACACATGACAGTCAAGAGTAAGACAGCAACACCGACCCCGGAGGCTTCCGCCAGTGAGTCAGAAGACACCCAGGCCCTCGCCGCTGCGAAGGCAAGTAGGGAAGCGTTCGCCGCTGCTCAGGATCTTGCCACTGACCGGCAGACTGCTCACGACGATGCGGAGCTGGCCGAGGCAGAAATGGAAGCGCAGTTCAATCAGGGGAATGACCACACCACTGCAATCGAGTATGCGACCGCACTGGCCGAAGTGACGCGTAGCGAGATGCTCTACGCCGCTGCTGAGCGTGCCGAGAAGGCCGCAGAGAGCGCCGTAATCAACACCGACGTAACTCTGTCGGTCATTGCGCAGTCATGGGTCCAATCAGCCCTTAAGGGCGTTGAGGTCATCCCCAGCTTTTACGTCCCCAAGACTTCACCCAGCGCAGCCGTTGCTTACGTCATCCAGCAGAAGCCGACAGAGGTTCTTGGCGGCGGTTCGGTCAAGGGCAAAGTGTCGGTTAAGTATTACCGACCCGACCTCTATCGCGCCCTCGATGCAGTAGACATCCAAGCCGCTGCCGAGCGGGCGCACTGCCGTGTCGTGGCCGCTTCCAGTGGCAGTCAGGGATACGGCGACAACAGCATGCAGGTTGACACCGTTCAGGTCACCATCGTACGTGGACAGTCGGCGACCCCGGTTATCACCACAGCCCCGACCAGTCGGCAGGCTTCCTCGAATGTGGCTCACGCGTTCGCCAGCGACCTGGCAGCGCACTGCCAAGCCAAGACCGACCCGCCCGTGCGCGGGGTCAATCGGGAGTACGTCGGCGCGGCGATTGTCGTGAAGCCGATCGACGGCAAGGTCACCAGCATGGAGATCGACGACGCTGGAGTCCGTACCACGACGGTCCAACTCAACCTGAACTATCACCGCGAGGGGACCCGCACCGTCAACGTGGACAAGCACCTCAAGGAGCTGCTGACAGACTGGCAAGGGTCGATCGTGCTGAACTTCGGAGTGGTCTCCAGCATCAAGGGGAGCATCGACTTCTCAGACCCGTTGGGCTTCACCGCGGTGGCCGTCAAGGTCGTGTTCATCAGCCGCGCCCGCTGACCGAGTAGCGCCAGCCCTCCCGATCCGGCGCCGCGTGCCGAGGTCGGGAGGGCTTGACATTGTACCAGCGACCGTCGCCACGACATCGACTTCCCATCTGTGGCACGCCATATTCTGGGAGGACTGGTGGTAGCTGGAACCGCAACGACGACTCTGGAACCGTGGCAGACAGGGAGCGGCTAAGACGTAGCGGTGCCCCTTCCGTCTCTTCTGGGGGTCTATGCCCACCTATCCGCCGCCAAGGGCAAGGCCGATCATCGGGACTGTTCTTCCGCCAAACGCCAGTCGCCATCAACGACTGGCCGCTAGCATCGCGACTGAGGGAGGGAGGGACATCATGGGACTAACCCGTAAGACGATGAGCCTATTCAGCATGGGCGCCGTTGACTGGAGGAGCGACAAAGAGCGCACCGCCGCGTACACCCGAGGAGTCAGGCATCAGGCTCAGAAGCAGACCAAGATCCTGAGGCATCAGGGCAGAATGCAGGCCAGGGCCATGAAACAGGTCCTGCAACAGCAGGCGGTAACTACTGTGCCGGAGGAAGAGCGGCAACTGTACCTACAGGCCGTGGCTGCGTGGCAGGGGGAGCAGTGGCGGTTGTACCAACAGGCTCTGGCTGCGTGGGAGGCCCGGCAGTTGGCGAACATACCCCCGCCCACGGGGGAGCCGTATAAGTAGTCCGCCCGAGCCGGGACAACGGTTCGCGGGCAGGGGGGCACGCAGCAGGCGATCTCAGCGCGTGCTGGCACGTCTTCGCATAGACCGACAGGGTTACGTTGCCGTGCCGCTCACGGGCCTTACGCCGGGCAGAGGTACCTGCTGTCGGCAG
>PKWT01000412.1:8278-8646 GCA_003132125.1 Micrococcales bacterium
CAAAGAGATCTCCAGACGGACGTGGAGGGGTAGCTGAAATGAAGACTTCACTCGACAAGAAACCCGCCCGACCTCTGACAGCCGCTGACCGGTGTGACCGCTGCTCGGCTCGTGCGGCGGTCGAGACTGTGATGATGCAGGGCGGTTCGCTGCTCTGGTGCGCCCACCACTTCGCATTCTTCGAGGACGCGCTGAACGCCTTCGGCGCCACCATCCTGGTGGACGAGCGGCGCCGGTAGCCGATCCGCCTGTGGATCAGTCGGGCAGATAGCCGGTCTCCGGGTCGATCTCGGCCAAGAAGCTGCGGATCTGGTCGATCAGTTCAGCCCGATCAGGCATCCAGTCGAGATTGCGTCCCCTGGAGTGGT
>PKWT01000412.1:8669-9497 GCA_003132125.1 Micrococcales bacterium
GATGACCCTGAACCAGTCTGCCTTGCTCGAGCTCACCGAGGTGCTGCGCACCGCCGACGGCGGCCAGGTGATGCGTCTCATGCTCTCGGCAATGCTGCAAGCCTTGGTCGATGCGGAGGCGACCGCTCACATCGGCGCCACCCCGTACGAGCACACCCCGACCCGGACGACCCAACGCAACGGCACCCGGGAGAAGACCGTCTCGACGACCGCCGGGGACTTGATGGTGAAGATCCCCAAGCTGCGCGCCGGGTCGTTCTTCCCCTCGTTGCTGGCGCCGCGCCGGCGCATCGACGTGGCGTTGTACGCGGTGGTGATGGAGGCCTACGTCCACGGTGTCTCGACCCGTAAGGTCGACGACCTGGTCGCTGCTTTGGGCGTGGATGCGGGGATCTCCAAGTCTGAGGTGTCCCGGATCTGCGCCGACCTGGACGTGGACGTCGCCGCCTTCCAGGGCCGCGAGCTGACCGAGCAGGCGTTCCCCTACGTCTTTGTGGATGCCACCTACTGCAAGGCCCGCGTGGGTGGGCGGGTGGTCTCCCAAGCCGTGGTGATCGCCACCGGGGTCAGTGCTGACGGGCGCCGGGAGGTCCTCGGCTCGGCGGTCGGGGACTCCGAGACCCAGGACTTCTGGACCGAGTTCCTGCGCGGCCTGCGCGAGCGGGGGCTGCACGGGGTCCAGCTGGTGATCTCCGACCACCACCGGGGCCTGATGAACGCGATCGGGGCCACCATGGTCGGCGCGTCATGGCAGAGGTGTCGGGTCCATTATGCCGACCTCCGGATTATGCCGATGTGGATGGGGAATCCGTTGCAGGACAGTGGTTT
>PKWT01000406.1 GCA_003132125.1 Micrococcales bacterium
ACCTCGGCGCACCACCCCTTGGCGGCCTCGTTGCTCTTGTCCGGGTCGAGCTCGTCGTCGAGCAGCAACGGGGTGAGCAGGTCGGACTTGGCGTACCCGACCAAGTTCTCCACGATCCCCTTCGACTCGGGATCGGCGGCCTCACAGAAGTCCGGNNGTATTCTCTGAACTTCTTCAAGCCGACTTTGGGTCGTCGTCGGCGCGGATCGGGACGGTTTCCTGAGCGTGGGACCGGTCGGGGAGGCTCGCATTGTTATCTGCGGCCGGGGATGCCTAGTTCGATGACGGTGCGGCTGGGGGGTCGTTTGTCGAGCTGGGTGATCTTGTCCTCGGCTCCGGCGAGGCTGATCTGCAGGCCTTCGACTTCCCCGAGCCAGCCCTCCCGTTCGGCCTCGGCGATCCGGGCGTGCAGGTTGTCGCGGATCTCGACCAGACGGTGCCTTTGGGCGGGGTCCGGCCAGAGCATGGGGCATCGCACACAAGCGTGTTCGTGGATGCACGGGGTGCCGAACGCGCGGGCGCAGGTGCCGGTGGAGACCTTGCGACGCTCGAAGTGGCCGAGGAACTCCTGCCATTCCTGATCGGAGGGGGTGCGGTATTCCTCGCTGGGTCGCAGTGAGCGCCGTCGTGCCAGGAAGGCCAGGTGTGCCTGGATAGCTTCGTCGGGGTAAACCGCCTTGTAACCGAGGGTGACGTTGATGTCCCGGTGGCCGGCGATGACCTGGGCGATGTGCGGTGGCAGGCCATTGAGGATGGCGTCGGTGATGAACATCCTTCGGAAGTCGTGCGGGGTGTAGTGCAGCGGCTGGCCGTCGGCCGGGTCGACCAGGCCGCTGCGCGCAAGAGCGCCGGACAGAAGTGTCCCGACGCTGCCCATGGCGATCGCCCGATGCTCGGTGCCGATACGACGCTGGAACAGCAGTGGCGCTGGGGGTGACCAGATTCGTTCACGTCCGTCGTAGGCCGCTACCAGGGGCATCGCTCCGGTGTGGTCGCGCAGTCGGGCGATGATCGCGGCGAGGACCTCTGCGAGTTCGGGACTGACCACGAGCAGTCGCTCCGTGTCGGTTTTGGACGGCAGGATCTGCAGCAACGGCACGAGCTCACCGCTGCCGGGCAGCCGATACTGCACCAGGGCGTGATGGCTGAGCTCGAGCAGCTCCTCAACGCGTATTCCGGTGGCACGCAACACTTCGACGATGGCCCAGGCCCAGAACGCGTGGTCCTCTTCGCGGGACAGGTCTCGCCTCGCACCGGTAACGGGGTCCTGGGCCCAGATCTTGTCGACGGCACCACGTGCGATGACCGGGCGCAGGAGGGTGGTTCCCTCAATAGTGAACGCCTGCCCGGGTTGGGTGTGGCGGGCCGCTTCGAGTAGGGCAAGTGCGGTTCTTCGTCGCTGGTCAACGCTGCTCACCAGGACCGGCAGCGCGGGCAGTCGTTCCCGGGTGCGGGCGTCCATCCGGGACTTGCGGTGTCGTTTGGCTTTGCTGCGGTTGATTTCCTCTTCCCCGACGGGGCAGGGTGCCACCCACGGCCCCCAGCGGGCCGGGTTCTCGACCGCCCAGTGGGCGAGGTCAAGGTAGAACGCTCGCACTGGGGTTAGGCACTCCCGGTAGTTGATCCGTGGCACGTCAATGTGGACCTTTTCACCGAGCTCGTTGGTGGTCACCTTGGTGAACGTGCGCAGCCGGCGCTTCCAGCCATCGGCGACCTCGCGAGGAAGCCGCAGGCTGTCGATGTCCGGGTGATGCGCCTCGATGTCGGCCCAGAACCGCATCCCCAAGTAGTAGGACAACGACTCCAGGCTGGTGTAGTCCAGCGCGGGCTGCCGTTCGCGCAGGTAGTCCACCAGTAGGTCGCGGACCGGACGGCAGGCGAGGCCGTGCCGGTCGATCAGTTCCTCGACGGTGCGCTGGCCGGCGGTGTGCAGCCCCCGGAGCATCGCCGGGGCCCCGGCGCCGAAGATCCCCAGATCGCGCAGAATTCGGTAGAACGCAGCGCGTCCGATGGAAGGATTGACCAGGACCTGATCCTCGACGGAAAACAGCTCCACGATGTCGCCGACCGTGACCTGTCCCAGGGTGCCGCCCTTGGCCGCGAGAATGAGCGCGCTTCGATAGGCAGCCTGCGTGGTGACCGGTGCCGAGACTCCGTTGTCCTGCTCGCACAACACCCGTAGTCGCGCGAACGCAGCAGGGTCCCGGGACGCGCCAAAGTTGCGGACCAGCAGGCCACCTCGCGCCAGCCCGCCCCCGACCAGCCAGGACAGCGACGGCCGAACCAGGTCGGCGGTGATCGCCAAAGGTAGTGCCTCAAAGAGGCATTCGCGACGCCACGGGCCGTGGCCTCGCTCGTCCAGCCATAACGACGGGACTTCTCGCCAAATCCGCCCGGCCGCATCGGCTCCGCTGGCGCGCCACCGTTCCTGCCAGGTCCCTCCGGGTTGGTCGGACAACCATTCCAGCAGCAGCTTCATGCCCACCAGGCGCTTGCTGCGCGTGTTGGCTCGGGTGCCGACCAGCGGCATCGCCGGTAGGCCGTCAAGGATCTCCTGGCGCGTTCGTCGAGTTGCCGCCCATGAGTCCGGCACAAGACGCGGTGGGAAGTCGGCTCGGGCCGACTCGGCTCGGCCGGATTGCACGGTCGGTGAGGTTGCCCGCTCGTCGATGAGCAGGCTCATGAGCGGCTACCGCCGAACAGAACCTGGAGGGTTTCCGGCCGGTAGCCCGGGGCGGGAGCCGGGACCACACGCTCGGCCGCACGCCGGGTTTGCTCGGCGTGATGGGCCAGCACCCGGCGGATCACATCTTCCTTGCGCGGTGTCAGGTAGAGCTGAGTCGTCGTCAGTTGGGCGTGGCCCAGCACGAACTGAACGTCGGTCAGCGGCAAGGCCGGATCCTCGGCCATTCGGTAGGCGGCGGTGTGCCGCAGCGAGTGCAGCGTCGCCGCGGTCCCGGCGCGCGCATTCACCCGTTCGAACATGCGGTGCACCGCGTGGTAGGTCAGCGGGCGCGCCGGAGAACGCAGCGTCCACCACAGCTGCTCGCGACGTCCGGTCGGGATCATCCCGTCACGTTCCAGCTGGTAGAGCCGCAACCAGACGAACGCGTCGGTGGACGCCGGGAGTTGTTGCGAAGCGCCAGTTCCCTTACGTACCACCGTGATCAGCTGGCGGCCAGGATCGACGCCGCCCTGAGTGACCGACAGCAACTCCGAGGCGCGGGCCCCGGTGGAGACGTAGAAGGCCACCAGCGCCCGGTCCCGATGCGAGGGAAGCCGTGCGAAGATCTCGTTAAACTCCGCGTCCGGCACGCTACGAGGGATCCTGCTGGGCACTCCGGGCCGGTATAGACCGGTGCGTTCGTTGCGCTGCGGCTCCATCGGGTTCTGGTGCGCATGCGCCCGCCGGTGCCGCCTCGAGCGGTCCAGCGGGAACGGGTTCAAAATCGGCCCGCTGCCGGCGTCGCGGTGGAAGTCATAGAAGCTGCGCAACACCGTCTCGCTGTGAGCCCGCACCGAGGCCGCGTACGCACTGCCCGTTGCCGCGGTGACATCGGCGTCGGGCGCAGAACGGTCCTGGCTGCGCCAATGCGGCCTGACCGGCTTGCCGGCAACCTGCAGCCACCGGGCGAAGTCACGCGCCTCGGTCCGGGTGGCCCTGTCCCAGGTAACCCCCACCGACCACAGGAACCGAAACCAGCGCAGCAGGTCCATCCCATAAGAGCGCGCCGTTGCCGGCGACCGCCCCGCCGCCTGAAGCTCCTTGAAGTAGGACGAAACTGCCTCGACCGCTACGCCCTCAGCGTCCAGAAGCCAGTACGGCTCCCAGGACTCACCAGTGGCCGCCAGTCGACCAGCCTGTGGCACGACCGTCGTCGCCCGGTCACATGAGGAAAGTGGCTCCTGCTCGGGGTTCATACCGGCGAGTCTGACGGTCCAAACCGCTCGATCGCGTCAACGACACACCCCACTTGACCTGCGACTATGCGGCAACTAGTTCAGTCAACAGGTA
>PKWT01000142.1 GCA_003132125.1 Micrococcales bacterium
ACGTGCTCGTGCAGTCCGCGACGGACCACCTCGACCTCGGGAAGCTCAGGCATCCTGTCGGGTGACGAGCTCGTCCTCACCCTGGGCAAGCTCATCGGAGTCGTCAGTATCGGAGTCGTCAGTGTCGGGGCGGGCAGGCTCGACCTCACTGGAGAGAACCGCATCCGCCCTGCGGTTCAGCTCGGTCCAGGCGATCTCGGCGGCCTTCTGCTCCGCCTCCTTCTTGCTGCGCCCCGAACCCGATCCCAGCAGCTCGGAACCGACCACCGACTCGGCTTGGAACATCTTCTCGTGGTCGGGACCCGTCTCGGTAACGCGGTACTCCGGCACCCCGAGCGAGCCGGCGGCGGTCAGCTCCTGCAGGCTCGTCTTCCAGTCCAGACCTGCACCCAGACCGGCGGAGGACTCCATCAGTGAGTCGAGCAGGTGGTGGACGAAGGTTGTGGCGGCAGGCAGCCCCGCGGACAGGTAGACCGTGCCGATGACGGCTTCCATGGTGTCGGCCAGGATGGAGGCTTTGTCACGCCCGCCGGTGCTCTCCTCGCCGCGGCCCAGGAACACGAAGTCGCCCAGCCCCAACGTCCGGGCCACATCGGCCAGAGCGCGCATGTTGACCACCGCGGCCCGCAGCTTGGCGAGTCGGCCCTCGGCCAGGTCCGGGTGAGTGACATACAAGCTGTCCGTCACCACGAGCCCGAGCACCGAGTCGCCGAGGAACTCAAGGCGCTCGTTGTTCGGCAGCCCGCCGTTCTCGTAGGCAAAGGAACGGTGCGTCAACGCACGCAGAAGCAGCGGTTCGTCGATCGGCTCACCGACCACCTCGAAGAGGCGGGCGGCCAGCCGGTCGACGGACCGCTGTAACGCGCTGTCCCCGTCAGGGGACTGAGAAAGACTCACGCGTGCGTCGACCGGGTCAGCCCTGGTGCTCGCTGCGCTCCGCAACGCCATAGTGGCGTCCGGCGTAGGTGCCACAGGAGGGGCATGCGATGTGCGGCTGCTTGGGGGCAGAGCACTGTGGGCACGAGGTCAGCGTGGTCGCGGTCGCCTTCCAGTTCGCACGACGCGAACGGGTGTTTGATCGCGAAGTCTTCCGCTTCGGGACAGCCACGTCAGTTCCTTTTCTCTTGGTTGCCGGGAGGTGTCGCGAGGTTCTGCAACGCCGCCCATCGTGGATCAAGCTGGTCGTGGTGGTGCGTCGGGTCTTCTGCCAGGTGCATCCCACACTCGGAACACAGACCGGGACAGTCGCTCCGGCATACAGGTTGGAACGGCATGGCCGGAACCATGGCATCCCGGAGCACGGGCTCAAGGTCGAACAGGTCGCCCACAAGCTCGTGCACGTCGTCGTCATCATCATCTTCGGCCGCCACCTCGTGGTGGTGAGCCGCGCGATCGGCATAAGCGAACAGCTCCTGGAAACGAGCCCCCACATGGCGGGTGATCGGATCCAGGCACCGCACGCAAGCACCGGTTGCCGTGGCATCTGCCGAACCAGTCACGAGAACGCCCTCCATGACCGACTCCAAGCGCAGGTCCAGCTCGATGGGCTGGCCCGGCGGTATGGCGATCAGTTCAATGTCACCGAGGTCGTTCGGAGCCGGGACGACCCGCTGCATCTCGATCATGGCGCCTGGACGTCGGCTGAGCTCCCGGGTGTCGAACACCAGGGGCAGGCGCGGGTTCAGGCGGTTCATGGCTTCCGATGATGGCGGACTGTCGTCAATTCCGTGTGCATGGCTCGGCCTACGCCACACACGACGCAGACCGACAAATCAGATTACCGGAGGGGACGGCGTTCGCCCAAATGCGGGGTCGACGTCGAGGAGCAGGCCGGGGTGGGCGTCCTCCTCGTGCGGCGCCCCCTCGACCTGGGCCTCGATGCGAGCCAGGTCTGTCTCACGCCGGGCAGCCAGGCGTTCTCGGCCGTTGTTCACCTGCGATCCGAGCTGGCCCAGAACCACCTCGAACTCCCCGAGCTTGCGGTCCACGTAGTCATCCGCATCTGCCAGCAGACGGGTCGCCTCAGAGCGAGCCTGCTCGACGACGGCAGCGGCGCGCTCACGGGCGGCCTTGAGCACGTCGGTCTGCTCGATCAGGTGGTCACGTTCGGCCCGGGCGGCCTCCACCAGGCGCTCTGCCTCTTCGCGACCGGAGGCGACAACAGCCTCACGGTCCGACAAAAGGGCGTCCGCATGGTCAAGATCGACCGGCAACACTGCGCGCACCCGCTCGAGCGCGTCGAGGATCTCGGCACGGTTGACCAGGCAGGACGCTGACATCGGCATCGCCTTGGCCGCACGAACCGTGGCAGCGATCTCGTTGAGCTGGTCGTGGACATCCATGAGTTCAGCTTCCTTCCACGTTCTGGACCCGAGCGAGCAGGGCCACCCGCACCGCTTCGGGCACGAGCCCGGTGACGTCGCCACCGAAGGCGGCAACCTCCTTGATCAGCGAGCTGGAGACATGACCGAACCTGGGGTCGCCGGGGAGGAACACCGTCTCGACCCCGGACAGGTGGCGGTTCATCAGGGCCATGGGCAGCTCATAGGCGAAGTCCGTATCGCTGCGCAGGCCCTTGACGATGGCCTGCGCGCCCGCATCGCGGCAGACGTCCACCAGGAGTCGGCCCGCGAATGCCTCGATGCGCACGTTGAGCAGACCCGTCAATGCCGCATCCAGCAGCTCGATCCGCTCCTCGACACTGAAGGCGCCCCCCTTGGTCGGGTTGTGCAGCACAGCCACGACCACCTCGTCATACAGCGCTGAGGCCCGTGAGATCACGTCGACGTGGCCCATCGTCACCGGGTCGTAGGAGCCGGGGCACACGCACCTGCGCTGCTGGTTCGTCACGCAGCGAACTTATCAGCGACGGCCAGGTCTTTCNNGACAGACGCAGGAAGCCCTGGCCACGCCAGGTCGTGATGCCGGCCTCGACGCCCGCGGTCGCGGAGAGGCGGTGGCGCAGATCGGCCGCGTCATCCAGATTCGTTGCCAGCGGCGCCGGGAGGCGGATAAGGCGCAGGGCGGATACCGGCATACCGACATCGACGCGGGCATCCCCACCGGTCGCCTCCGACATCGCAGACGAGATGATCGTCTCCGCATGGTCGCCGAGACGTTTCACGTAGGTGCGCACGGAATCCCAGCCGTAACGCTGTTCGATCGTCTCGAAGGACGCGCTCGCTGCGAGGTAGCCCGTGACGTCGAGGGTGCCCTGGTGGTCGAAGCGCTCGGGGAATGGGTACGGCGCACCCCAGGAGTCGATGAGCGGGTTGAGCCGCTGAGCGAGCGAGCCGGATGCCACGAGCACAGCCGTCCCACGCGGTGCGCAGGCAAACTTGTGCAGGTTGCCCACCCAGAAATCGGCATCGATACCTGCGAGCGGCTCCGCGAAGAGTCCGGGCGCATGCGCGGCGTCCACGAGCACCGGGACGCCCAGCGCGCGGCCAGCGGCAGAGATGGCGCCAGCGGGCATCTCGCGGCCAGTGGCCGAGGTGACCTGGTCGATCACTATCAGCGCGGTGCGGTCCGTGACCTCTGACATGACGAGCTCGGTTGCCACACCGGCGTCGGCGTCGAGCGGAACTCGCACGATCCTGACAACACCGCCGCAGCGTCGGGCCAGACGCTCCGCGCCCATCGCCACCGCGCCATAGGTGTGGTCCGTGATGATGATCTCCATGCCGCGGGAGGTCGGAATGTTCGCGTACACGACCGAGACGCCAGCACTCGCGTTGGGGACGAGCGCAGTGAGCCCCGGATCCGTGTGCAGGTAGCCCGCGATCTCTGATCGCGCCGCCGCGACCCTCTCGGGCAGGCCGGTGAACCATGCGCACGGGTTCTCGTCCATCACCTGACGGAAGCCTGCCTGCGCGCGCTGGGCGACGAGGGGAACGGCACCGAACGATCCGTGGTTGAGGTGCCGAACGCCTTGCTGGAGCGACCAGTCCGTTATCGCCGGCTCACCGTCCGGCGTGAGCATTGGCGCAGGCCGCACAACGTCTGCTGCCCAGCGGTCACCAGTGGTTTCGACTGCCGCGCTGGGCTGGTTGGTGGTCACATGACCCCTCTCCACCGGATCAGGCAACCCGGATCAGGCAACACTGGGCGGTCCGGCGAAGTCGGCAAACCACATCTTGGTCTCCCCGTAGCGCCGCTCCCCTGCCCCCTCGAGCCCCGGCGGCCACCGCGGTTCGGGAGAGCGTGCCGATCTCTCGACCACCACGAGCGCGTCGGGGCTGAGCCAGCCATGGGTCACGAGCAGCGTGAGCACGTCACCCAGCGCCTCCTCCGTGACGTCGTATGGCGGGTCGACCAGAACCAGATCGCAGCGCGCTTTCTGGGAGGCCGGACCGGAGAGCAGCGCCCGTTCCACCGTGTCCGCGCGGACCCCGACGTCGACCCCGGACAGGTCGAGGTCGGCGATGTTCTTGCGGATCACGGCGACGGCAGCCCAGTCGGACTCGACCAGCAGGACGCTCGTCGCCCCCCGGCTTGCGGCTTCGAGCCCGAGTGCTCCCGAACCGGCATACAGGTCAAGGACCTTCGCGTGGTGAACGGCGTCGAGGTGCTCGAGCCGTGAGAACAGCGCCTCGCGCACCCTGTCGCTGGTCGGACGAGTGCCGCTGCCGGGCGGTGTGTGTATCCGGCGGCCACCAGCCAGCCCGGAGATGATCCGTGTCATCGGCCCATCACCCTCGCTCCAGATAGGCGGCTTGTTCCTC
>PKWT01000197.1:0-5199 GCA_003132125.1 Micrococcales bacterium
CTAGATGAGTGATTCCTTGAAGGTCAGTGGTCGTAGGCGGTCAGTGAGCGTTTGGCTTTGGCTCCGGTGACCCAGTTGCGCCAGATCCCGGCGGCCATGGCCAGGAGGCGTTGAGCGACCCGGGTGAATACTCCGTGGGTGGTGCGTCCACCGTGTTGTTCCAGGTCAAGCTGTCCTTTGAGGGTCTGGTTGACCGACTCGATCCATTGGCGGACACCGCCGAGGTTGCCGTTGCGGTAGGTCTCATCCTTGCGGTCGGGGCGCAGGAGCTCGATCCCGTGCGCTGCGGTGGTGGCGGCGAAGTCCTTGCCGGAGAAGCCCTTGTCTGCCAGCATGACTTGTCCGTCACGGATCAAATGTTGCTCGTGATCCAGGAGCGCAGCCACGACCTCGCGTTCACCGATCTTGGGGTGGGCCAGGCACCACATGATCGGCATGCCGTCACCGGCGCAGACCAGGTAGAGCTTCAGACCCCAGTAGTAGCGCGAGTAGCTCGCGCAGTACCCGTATCCGGCGTGCCCGGCCAGGTCCGAGCGTTTGACGGTCTCCCGAGAAGTCCCGCACGGCACTGGGGTCGCGTCGGTGATCCACAGGTCGTCCGACCATGACGGGCAGACCCGGGCCAGAACCCGAATCGTGTTGCACAGCAACCCTCGCGAGGCCTTCAACCTCTTGTGGTACCCGGGTTGCTGAGGCATGTAGGGGAACATTCTCCGCAGGTCGGGGTTTCGTTGGGCGTGCCGGACCCATCGTCGTTCGCTGTGGAAACCCAGCAGCATCTGGGCCACCGCCAGACACAGCAACTCACTGTCGGACAGCTCGGGCCGCCGGCCGCGACCATGGCGCGGTTCAACGACTTGATCATCGATCAGGACATACAGTTCAGTCAGGAGGGCTTCCAGTTCTTTCGTCATAAATCGAGCGTGGGAGCCCTCCGTCTACTACCTGCCCACCGACACGCTTCAAGGAATCACTCATCTAGAGGACGGGGCGCCCTCCCCACAAACCCGGTGGCCTACTACGCCCGACCTCTGGGGGAGGCCACGCACACGTGAGGGCGACAACCCGGCATACGGCCGGGAGCCGCACTCACGCTGCTCGGTTCAGGAGTCCCTCGGTTGAGACAGCCTCAGTGGACGGTGAACGTCTTGTCGTCAACGGCCGGTCCGGGCCCTTCGGCACCACCGGAGCCGTCGCTTCCCGAGACCTTGACGGAGTACGTGCCAGTGGTGAGCTTGGCGGTGAAGGTGAAGTCACCGAACTTCCCATCGCCGGTGCCACCCATCGTGAAGCCCTTGGCCACCACGGCCCCCGAGTCGTTGCTGACCTCCCACAGGAAGTTGGCCTCGAACGCCGTGCCGAAGCCCGTGAAGGTCACCGTGCCGGCCGGCAGGTCCTCGCCCTGCTGCGGCGACGTGACCCAGGTGTAGGCCTGAACCGCTGACACCGGCGCGCGCTGCATCGCCTCACCGAGCCTCATGACGCCCCACACGTCGATGGCCGCGCCGTCGACCGTGATCTTCACCGTGGCCGCAGGCGTTCCTGCCTTCAGCGCCGCCGCGGTCGCGGTGTAGATGAGCTGTTGCACCGCACGGTCCGCCAGCTCACTGCCGACCTGGGTGTTGGAGAAGGCGTCGCTGGACAGGTCGACGGTGATCGCGTCGCCCTTCTGGGACACCGCCACCCGAGAGGCGGGCCGCCACGGGGTCATGTAGTCGGGGTCAAGTGGCTTCAGGCTCGTCATCGCAGACACCGCGGACGCGATTGGCCCACCGGTGTCCGGCACCTCACGGAACTCCCGGTAGAGCGAGAACGAGTGCCGCGAGTCGGCGATCCAATAAACCGGTATGCCGGTCAGTGTCTTCGATGGCGCGGTCGTCGCCGCGGAGGTCTCAGCAGGTGAGGTGGATGTTGTGGCCGGCGGGGTGGACTGCCCCACCGAGCCAGGAGCGGTCGTGTTCCCGCACCCGGAGAGCGCCACAGCGAGAGCGACGCTCACCGGGCCTACGACGAGAGCTCGCCATACCGGTTTGGTTTCGTGTCCCATCAGATCCTCCCGAACTGCGTCGCTGGCACCCTGGCGAATTCCCGTCACGGCTGAAGTCTCTCAGGACGGAAGTCCTTCGTGAAAGAGACGTCCAGGGCCGGAGGATGGTTGACCGCCAGCGGGCGGGGAGTCCCGGATACCAGGTGTCCTGAACCCCTGCAGAACGCGACATACCCAACGGTTTCCGACCTTTCCAACAAATGCCATTGTTGCGTGACACGAGCAGCCAGGCGCGCGTACCGTTTTCTATCGGCGACCACTCGGGGTTACCGGACGCGAAGCCAGCCAACGGTGGGACGGTGGTCGTGCGCACCTATCCATACGCGTTCCACGTTGCTCTCGACGGGAACGGACTGAACGGTCTCGAGGGCCGGGCCGGCGTGTGCCTGTTCCACTACGACCCCGCGACGGGTGACCACGCGTACAAGATCACCTACTTCGACGGTGCCTCCGGTGGCCACGCCCCGAGCGTTGATCCCACGAGGCGGATCGGGTTTCTCGGCAACACCGGTCAGCACCTGCTGTTCTACGACCTGACCACGCTCGATGAAGCAGACCGGGTCTCGACCCTGCGCTTCGAGGTCCCCGACACCACGATCAAGGGCAGCACCCACCTGATCTGGCTCGACGACACCCAGTTCATCACGTCGATCGGCGAGCACCTCTGGAAGTTCGACCTCAACCGGCTGACCAAGGCCGAGACGGTCGCACCACACCAGCTCAAGCTGCCGCACGCCATGAAGACCACCGCGTCCGGGCGCTACATCGTCTACGGCGGTATGGACCACCCGTCACGGGGCGAGGCGCGCGAGGTCGGAATCCTCGACACGGTCACCGGCAACGTGCGCCGGGTCGAGCTGCCGACCACGTGCTGGCACCTGGTCGCTCACCCGGTGCTCGACCTCTTCTACGCCGTGTCGTTCCGCGTCCATCCCGGCGACGGACGGGACTGGGCGCACTGGGGCATGGCGTGGCTTCGGCAGTACGCCTACGAGATAGACGCCGAGGACGGCCAGATCCTGCGACACTGGGCCGCCGACCGAGACCTCCCCGCTCACATCAACTCCGACGTCACCATCTCCGACACCGAGCTGATCTTCTGCACCGGCGGCAGCCACACGGTGGTCCTTGTCGACCTCGCGACGATGAGCCATCACCGGATCATCGACGAGCACCCGGGCATCCTTGAAGGCCTGAGCCGTTCGCGTGAGTCTGCGGCCACGGTGATCGACACCCTCGCGCGGGCCAACGTGTTCAACAACTCACATCTGTATGCCGACGCGCTCAGGATCAGCAGGGGGGCGCTGCTCGACGGGATCTACGCGACCCAGCTGTCGGCAGACCAGAGCCTGCTGTTCACCGCCAACCGTGGGCAGAACCACATCACCATCTATGACTACCCGTCACTGGAGCTCCGCGACCGGATCGTGATGCCTCAGCTTCAGGAGCTCGACCCGAGCGTTGGCGCTCTGGCCGACCCCCGCCTTGGCTTCCACCACTCGTATCTGGTGAGTCCACCCACCCTGAGCACCCGCGACACAGAAGGGCAGTCCTGATGGCCGACATCTCTGTCGACACCAACGTTCACGGCGGTGCGATCGGCCCCGTCACCGGAAGCGTCCTGGCCGACGTCACGTCCGAGCTGACCGGGGTCGACAACATGAAGCTCACCCTCGCAGGCGGCACGACGACCACACTGGCCGGCGAGAACACCCTGCACTCCGATGCCGCGCTGGCACTGGCACCCGTCACCACGACCTCGACGATCGACGTCAAGCCGGTGATCACGACAGCCGCGGTCGACACCACGTCCAGCCTCGACCTGAAGCCCGTCGCCGTCGACTCCTGCGTGCGGCTCGAGCTCGCGCCGCCGCCGGCGACGGAGATCAGCACGCCATACGAGACGACGTGGAGCGTGTCGGTTCTGGGTCTGGAGCTGTTCGCGCTGAGCGTGTCGGGCCGGACCAGCACTCACGTGCGACCCGAGCGCCCCGAGCATCTCGTGATCGACCTCTAGGCGGCGCGGTATGGCCACCGCACGCCGCAAGGCGCCCGCACCGGGAAAGACCGCACCAACCAGAGTGCCCGCCGCCAAGGCGCCGGCAGCCAGGAGGGCAGCGGTGAAAAGCGCTGAGAAGCCACAAGATCCCCTCATCTTCACCGGGCCTCCCAGCCGCCTGTCCGCAGATCTGACGGTCGCCAACACCGGTGATCGTCGCCTTGCCGTCCGCGGCGTCACGATCGTGCGCGAGGGGTCTGTCGACCTCGACGTCCAGGCTGCCGCTCTCGTCCCACCGGGCGCCACGGCATCGCTGGCCGTGACGTTGCCCATGGACCCGGGGACGAGTCCGGGCGACTACCCCGCCGAAGTGCACGTGGCCGGCATCCGTCGGGCGGCGGTGCTTCGGGTCGAAGCGGTCCTGGCCATGCACATCACGCCACGCCGCCTCCTCGCCGACCCCGGGACCCACGGGGTGTCGATCGTCGCGGTCAATGAGGGGAACGTCGAGCTGACGCTGGCGTCGGTGACCCAAGGCCGTACGTCCGACGGGGGTCGGGAGCCGGGCCCTGACGTCACGCTGACCCTCAAGACGCCCGTCATCCTGGCCGCCGCAAGCACCGTCACTGTCAACGGGCGACTGAGGGTGCCGCCATCCCTGGAACCGACGCGACGTCATACGGCGAAAGTCCCCATCGGCCTGGCCGACCTTGAAGTCATCATCCTTCCCCGCAATCCCGTAACGGAGGCACAGCCATGAGTCCGACCCGTACCGCACCTGATCTGATCTCCTCGCTCAAGACCGGCTGGAACGACGCCGTGCAGCAGTGGTGGGACCAGTCACAGGCCGCGCTTGATCCCTGGAAACAGGCATGGGACACGATGGCGCCCGGGGTCTCGGAACAGACACCCGGTATGCCGTCCGCCCACCAGCACGCGCACGAACATGGACATGCACGTGAACATGAGCATGGACGTGGCGACGACCATGCTCACGAACACGCCCACGGACACGCCCACNNGTGCTGCACGCGCGAGCCGGCGAGGAGCGCGTCATACCGTTCCTGTTGCGCAACCCTTGGCGGCGCGAGCGCGAGGTGGCCGTTGCCGTGGGGGCGTGGCATGTCTGTGAGGGTGGCCGGCTCGAGGTGCG
>PKWT01000197.1:5214-8594 GCA_003132125.1 Micrococcales bacterium
AAGGGCGACCCGAAGGGCGACCCGAAGAGTGTGCCGACGGACGAGCAACGGTTCGGTTGCGATGTTGATTTCTGTGCCAGCGCCTATGCGGATGTTCGTTTCGAGGGCTGTGCCCGACCGCAACGGGTCGCCGTCGTGGTGCATCCGGCCAGCTGCAACGCAGTCGAGCTGCCCTGTGACTGCGGTTGCTGCTGCTGAGGAACCACCGCCTGAGGAACTGCTGCCCGTGCGTTGCCGATGAACTCATGGAGGACGAGCGATGACCGAAGAAGAACAGCCCACGCCCACTGCGACTGCGGCGGCAGAACAGGCGCTGGCCAGGCTGGCTGGCCTGGCCCGGATCGCGCTGCAGACCCAGGCCAGCCTGGCCAAGCAGTCTGTCGATCTCGCGCGAGGGACGCTGTCCGGGGACCTCGACCGCACCAGCGCAGGCAAGGCCTATGTCGAGGCGGTTTCGCGCGAGGGCGCCCGATACTGGCGCGCGGTCGGCGAGCTTGGCGTCGACTACGCCACCGACCTCGTCGCCCTCGGAAAGAGCGTCTCCTCAACCGTCATGCGAGAGATGGCGGCAGCCGGCCGGAAGCCGGGCACCCGGCGTACATCGGGCGCCAACGCGGACTACGCGCGGTCAACGGGCCATCACGTGATGCCAGAGGGGGGTGGCCCGCAGGCTACGAGCTCGACGACGAGGGGCGAGTCTTCGTCAGCAGTCGCTGACCAGGAGGCCAGCCCTCGCAGGGTCAAGGTGAGGCTGCGAGGACCGCTCGGCGGCCGGGCTGAGGGGACGATCACGGTCGCCAACCAGCACCCCCGCCCGCGTCGGATCCAGCTCAGCGCCGGCGACCTCATGGACTCCTCAGGCGGTGTCGTTGGCGCAGCTCTGCACGTGTCGCCGACCACTGTCACGGTGCCCAGCGGGAAAGAGCGTTCGGTCAGTCTCGGCCTGGACCTGGCCGATGCTTCGTTCTCGGCCGGTCAGCGGTACTCCTGCACCGTCGACGTCACCGGTGGTGACGAGGCCGCCATCGAGGTGACCATCGAGGTCAGTTGAGGTTGTCTCCGCCTGAGGTNNCCGCCTGAGGTTGTCTCCGCCTAGGCCTGGTCGGCAGCCGCTCGGAGCCCGGCCAGATCGAGTTTTTGCATGCCGAGCATCGCCTTCATGGCACGTTGGGCACGTCCCTGGTCGGGATCGCCCAAGATCTCCCCCATGCCGGCCGGGATGACTTGCCACGACAGGCCATACCTGTCCTTCAGCCATCCGCACTGGCCCTCTTCGCCATCCTCGGAGAGCTTGGCCCAGTAGTAGTCGACCTCGTCCTGGTCCGCGCAGCTGATCAGCAGCGAGATCGCCTCGCTGAAGATGAACAGGGGCCCGCCGTTGATTGCCGTGTATTCCTGGCCGTCGAGGACGAAGTCGACAGTCAGCACGGTCCCGGCTGATCCGGGGCCAGCCTCGCCGTAGTAGGAGACGTTGGTGATCTTCGAGCTCGGGAACACCGAGACGTAGAACTCGGCGGCTTCCAGGCTCTGGGTGTCGAACCAGAGGTTCGGGGTGATCCGGGGCATGGCACTCTCCTCACGTCGTTCGACGGATCCGTCGAATACCTGCACAGATCGTTTCATCGGTCGATAGGCGTGTCCAGAAAACACCACACCCGGCCGTGGTGCGGCCGGGTGTGGGTGCGGTACTTCAGCGGGAACGCTCAGAGGATGAGCGATCCGAACACGAAGCCCAGTCCGACGGCGATCGCGATGTTGATCAGCCCCGGGACGATGAAGGGGTGGTTGAACACCGCCTTGCCGATCTGCGTCGTCCCGGTGTCATCCATCTGCACCGCCGCCAGGAGCGTCGGGTACGTCGGGAGGATGAACAGAGCCGATACCGCCGGGAAGGCGGCCACCGCTGCGAACGGCGCGACGCCGATCGCTAGGGCCGTCGGCATGAGGGCCTTGGTCGTGGCGGCCTGGGAGTACAGCAGAGCCGAGGCGAACACGAGCACAACGGCGAGCAGCCACGGCTGGTTCTTGAGCAGATCACCGGAGAAGCTCATGATCTCTTTCTCATGGGCGCTGACGAAGGTTGTGCCCATCCACGCCACACCCAGCACACAGATGCTCGCGCTCATACCTGACTTGAACACCGACGCCGAGAGGACCTTCTCGGTCGGCACCTTGCATGCGAGAACGATGAGCGCGGCGGTCGACAGCATGAACGCGATGATCGCCTGGTCACGGGTCATCACCGGGTCGGTGATGAGGCCGACGTTCTTGCTGATGGCCGTGGCATAGCCCATCACGGCAAGCAGTCCGATGAGGAAGATCAGCACGGACATCTTGGCCTTGGGCTCGATCACGCGTTCCTGGCGTCCCTTGACCGAGATGGTGCCTTCGGCCAGGCGCTTCTGGTACTCGGGATGGGTGCTGAGCTCGGTGTTGCCCCGGACCTTGTCGACCGCCATCATGATCGCGGCCGTCGCCATGCAGGCGAGGAAGGTCGACGGGATGGCAACGGCCAGCAGTGACAGGTAGCCGATCCCCTTCTTGTCCAGCGTGCTGGAGAAGAACACCACGGCGGCCGAGATGGGCGAGGCCGTGATGGCGATCTGCGAGGCCACGACGGCCACCGACAACGGCCGCGACGGCCGGATGTTGTTCTCCTTGGCCACCTCGATAATAACCGGCATCGTCGAGAACGCGGTATGACCAGTACCCGCCATGAGGGTCATCAGGTAGGTGATGACCGGCGCCAGGAACGTCAGGTACTTGGGGTTCCTGCGCAAGATACGGTCGGCCAGGTCTACGAGGTAGTCCATGCCGCCGGCCACCTGCATCGCTGCGATGGCCACGATGACGGACATGATGATCGACACGACGTCGAGCGGCATCTCGCCGGGTTTCACCCCGAGGAGAGCCAGTACGAGGACGCCGAGCCCGCCGGCGAAGCCGATGGCGATGCCACCCAGCCTGGCCCCGAGGAAGATCGCCAACAGGACGACGGCGAACTGGACGGCAATCATGCGGTCACGCCCTGCATCGAGGCGTCGATCGGCACCGTTTTCGAACCCAGCAGATCTTCTTCGATCCGGGTTTCCTTCATGGTCCTGCCCTTCAGCTATCCGGCAAGGGAAGTCGGGATCGCCGTTACGTCCTCTGCCATGGGCCCCGGACGAACGGCCCGGGCTGGTGATACGCCGGGCGGGGGGTAACTCGTCCTGCGCGTCAATTCAGTCGTCCTTGTGCCTGAAGACTCGCTCAACCTCTCTGAGGGAGGACCACCCGAGCCCCGTGAGGCGCGGTAGCGGCCCGGTGATCAAGCCACGTGATGCACTAATTGTCGCACCGCTGCTGCGACGCCCGCACGCAGCGCCTAGACCTCCGGC
>PKWT01000416.1 GCA_003132125.1 Micrococcales bacterium
TCGCTCGTGGTGGGGATGGGGGCCAGCCGAGGTGTCTCCACTGATGAGGCACGACGACTTCTCGACACCGTGCTGCAGGATGCCGGTCTGGCCATCGGGTCGGTGGCCGCCATCGCCACTGCCCAGATCAAGGCAGGCGAACAGGCCCTGATCGAGCTGGCCCACCAGCTCGGGGTTCCGCTCGTCACGCACTCCGCTGCGGCGCTCGACCAGGTCACGGTGCCCAACCCCAGCGAGGTCGTGCGCGCAGCAGTCGGCGTACCGAGTGTGTCGGAAGCCGCGGCACTGCTCGGCGCCCGGGAATGCCTCGACGGGCCGGAGCAGAGCGGCCAGAGACCCGCTGACCTCATCGTGACCAAGACCGCCAGCGCCATGGCCACTGTGGCCATCGCGCGACACCGACCGCGCGGGCGGCTTGCCATCGTCGGACTCGGTCCAGGGTCGCGCGACCTGCTCACAGACGCAGCCAGGGATGAGCTTCGCCGGGCCAGCGTCATCGTCGGGCTGGATCAGTATGTCGACCAGATCCGCGACCTGCTGCGTCCCGGGACCGAGATTCTGTCATCTGGTCTCGGTCAGGAAGAAGAACGCGCTCATACCGCGGTTGCCCGGGCTCGGGACGGTTTCGCGGTGGCGCTGATCGGATCCGGTGACGCCGGCGTGTACGCGATGGCCTCGCCTGCGCTCGAGGTCGCCGACGAGGCGATCGACGTGGTCGGCATACCCGGGGTCACGGCCGCGCTGGCCGCGGCAGCGGTTCTCGGCGCCCCCCTGGGCCACGACCACTGCTATCTCAGCCTGTCCGATCTGCACACCCCGTGGCCGGTGATCGAGCGAAGAGTCCGCGCAGCCGCGCAGGGTGACTTCGTCCTGCTCTGCTACAACCCCCGCAGCGCCAAGCGGGATTGGCAGCTGGGTCGNNGCAACGCCAGTCGGCCTGACCAGAGCGCGATCCTGACGACGATCGCCGACTTCGATCCCACGGTGGTCGACATGTACAGCCTGGTCGTGATTGGTGCCAGCCAGACCCGGATCGTCAGCGGGCGGATGGTCACCCCTCGCGGATATCGATGGGCACAGTGACCTCCACCCCGGTGAGCCGCAAACCCATCAACCGCACTCCTACCCAGTCGCCGTTGCGGCCGCTGCCGCTAGAACGTTCTTGTGCACGAAAGACGATAAGGAGATGACCTCATGACCGGTCTGCCGATGTTGGTAGTGGGCCACGGGACCCGAAGCGACTCTGGAGTCGCTGAGTTCAACGCGTTCATGGGCCGGCTTCAGCGCCGCCCCGACGCCCCATACCGGGCCGCGGCCGGGGGCTTCATCGAGCTGTCCCGGCCGCCGGTGACAGAGGCCGTAGCATCCCTTGTCGGCCAAGGCCATCGTGAGCTCATCGCCCTGCCGCTGGTGCTCGTCGCCGCCGGTCACGGCAAGGGCGACATCCCGGCGGCACTCGTGCGCGAGCAGGTACGCCACCCGGGGATGACCTACTCCTACGGGCGCCCGCTGGGGCCCCATCCCGCACTGCTCGACATCCTTGAACAGCGGATCGAGAAGATGCTCGGCGACACCGAACGCGCCGATACCCACGTGCTGTTGGTCGGCCGCGGATCCACCGATCCCGACGCCAACGCCGAGATCGCCAAGGTGGCCAGACTGCTGTGGGAAGGCCGGGGCTACGCCGGCGTCGAGCCCTCCTTCGTCAGCTTGGCCGATCCCGGTGTCCCGGCCGGGCTGGACAAGCTGCGGCGGCTCGGTGCAAGCCGAATTATCGTCGCGCCCTACTTCCTGTTCCCCGGGATCCTGCCGGACCGAATCGTCAGTCAGGCCGAGGCGTTCGCCCTGGAGCATCCGTTCATGACGGTCGAGGTTGCCGAGCTGATCGGGGATTGCGACGAGCTCGCCGACCTGGTCGTCGAACGCTACCTCGAGGCCGTCGGCGGAGACATCCGGATGAACTGCGACACCTGTATCTACCGGGCAGCCATGCCCGGCTTCGGCGACCGGGTCGGCCAGCCGCAGCGACCGCACCACCACCCGGACGACGCCAGCCACGGCCACGGCCATGACCATCACGATCAGGCGGACCCGCCCGACTGAAGGCCCTGGGGTGCCTCTACCCGGCGGCGAAGGCGGCGACGGCTCCGATGACGATCACGGCGGGAGAGTGCAGCTCGGGCGGTGGGCCTGATCCGGCGACCTTGGACAGGCTGGTCAGGACGGCCTTCTGGCTGGGCAGGCCTCCGTCCATGACACAGGCGAGCGGGGTGTCCATGTCGANNAGCGTGGTGCCGCCGCGTGCAAGGGCATCCCAGTCCAGGGTGCTGCGCGGATCCTCCGGGGCAACGTGGCCAGAGACCACCGTGAAGCCCTGCGAGATGCCGCGGTGAGTCAGCGGTATACCTGCCAGCTCGGGCGCGGCTATGGCAGACGAGACCCCGGGGATGACCTCAACAGAGACCCCGGCCTGCGTGCAGGCAATGACCTCCTCCATGCCGCGTCCGAACACGAATGGGTCCCCGCCCTTGAGCCGGACCACGACGCGACCTTCACGGGCTCGGCTGACCAGGAGGTCGTTGATCTCCTCCTGTGGGGTGAACCGGCCGCGTGGGATCTTTGAGACGTCGATGATCTCGACACCCTCGCGCAGCCCGTCGAGAACCGCCAACGGCGCCAGCCGGTCGACGACGACGACATCGGCGTCCGCCAACGCCTGAAAACCCTTGAGCGTCAACAGCTCCGGATCCCCCGGGCCGCCGCCGACCAGAATCACCCGGCCGGAGCCGGCAGCATGTGCTCGGCGTTTGGCACTAAGGGTGGTGTCCTGGCGCAACGCGGCCTCCACCGCGGCGACAGCCACATCACGTAGGGCAGCCGCGGTGTGTGGGTCGCGGTTGCCGTGGACGCTGATGGTGGCTTGTCCGCTGCGGCCGGTGGCCGGCATCCAGGCCGAGGCTCCGGACGCGTCGTCGGCTCGCAGACAGAAGATGCGTGCCTCGTCAGCCGCGGCGAGCACCTCGGCGTTGACTGCGGCGTCCGCGGTGCATGCCATGGCGAGCCAGGCGCCCCGCAGGTCACCCGGCTCGTAGGGTCGCCGGAGCCAGTCGATCTGGCCGCGGTCCGCAAGGTCCTCCAACGCCGCCACCGCGGTGGGCGACACGAGGGTGACCTTGGCGCGCGCCGCCATGAGGGCACCGACACGACGAAGCGCCACCGGCCCACCGCCCACGACAACAACGCGGCGGCCACTCAGGCGCAACCCCAACGGCAGCAAGGGTTCTGGTCGTTGTGGCATGGTCACTCCTTGTTCGAGACACCTGCCGAGTCGAACGTGGCAACCTCGCGCAGGATGCGCGCCGAGGCCTGGACCAATGGCACCGCCAACGCCGCCCCAGAACCCTCGCCCAGGCGCATCTGCAAGTTCACCAGCGGCACCAGCTCGAGGTGTGCAAGGGCGGCACTTGCGCCGGGCTCGACCGAACGATGGCCGGCCACCCAGTAGTCCGCAGCCCCGGGAGCAATCGCCCGGGCCACCAACGCTGCGGAGCAGGCGATGACGCCATCAAGAATGACGGGGGTGCGAAGTGCGGCCGCGGCAAGCAGAAAACCCACCATGCCGGCGTGCTCGAATCCACCGACACCGGCCAGCGCCGTGACGGGGTCTTGGGCGCTGGCCGCGTTGACCCTGATGGCGGTCTCGATGACGGAAACCTTGTGCGCCAGCATCGCGTCGTCGATGCCGGTGCCGCGGCCGGTGACCTCCGCGACGTCCAGACCGGTGAAGACACTGATCAGAGCCGCCGATGCCGTGGTGTTCGCGATCCCCATGTCGCCAGTGACCAACAGCCGGTTCCCTTGTGCGACAAGATCCCTGGCCACATCGATCCCCACCTCGATGGCCGCCTGCACCTGGGCTGGTGTCATCGCCGGACCCTTTGTCATGTCAGCGGTTCCAGCGGCGACCTTGCGCGCCATCAGGCCCGGAGCAGCCGGCACCTCGCCCGCCACCCCAATGTCGACGACAACAACCTCCGCGCCAACCTGCCGACCGAATGCGTTGATCACCGCACCGCCCGCCAGGAAGTTGCCAACCATCTGGATCGTCACCTCCTGCGGAAACAACGACACCCCTTGGGCGTAGACGCCATGATCTCCGGCGAACACCGCGATGGCCACCGGCTCTGGCAGCGGCGGCGGGCACTCGCCATACATCCCACACAAACGCGTCCCCAGGTCCTCCAATGGACCCAGCGAGCCACGGGGTTTGGTGAGCATCGACTGACGCTCCTCCGCCGCGGCCATCGCTTCTGTGGACGCGGGCGTGATCGCTTCAACGGTTTCGGTCAACAGGGACATAGGGTTTCCTCCAGGTAGGCGACGATCGCCAAATGTTCCATCATGGACGGCCCAGGCCAACGGGCGCTTACGTGCCCATCCCGAGAGGGCCAGCTCTGGTGAGGTCGGGAACGCCTCGACGTGACCGACACACAGATATGCCACGACATCGAGGTATGCCGGCAGGTTCAGCTCCCGGGCCAGCTCGTCCGGGTCGAAGAAGCTGACCCACCCCACCCCGATGCCCTCGGCCCGCGCCGCAAGCCACAGGTTCTGGACGGCCAGAGCCGCCGAGAACGGCGCCATCCGCGGGTCCGCGTGCCGCCCCAAGGTGTACGGACCGCCTCGGGTGGGGTCACAGGTGACCACGATGTTCAGCGGGGTGGCCAGGATCGCCTCGACCTTGATGCCGTCGAACAGGCGAGTGCGTCCGGTCGGCAAGGATGCTGCGAAGGTATCGCGCTGGCGGGCTGCGAGAACCTGGATACGGTGGCGTTGCTCGACGTCGCGAATCAGCAGGAAGTCCCACGGCTGGCTCAGGCCCACGCTGGGGGCCTGGTGNNGCCGCGCCCAGGATGCGCACGAGAGCGGCATCCTCGATCGGGTCCATGGTGAACCCTCGCCGGATGTCGCGGCGCGAGGCGATGGCGTCATAGACAGCTGCGCGGCTCTCGGCCTCAAAGGCGTGTGCATTCATGCGAGGTCTTGGCTCTCCTGGTCCCTAGCGGCACTGTCGTGTCTGTCGTGGTTGATGGAAGCCAGCTCCTGGGCCAGGGCGGCAAGGAGGGCGTCGGTCATGGCGGGTTCCCGGGCTGCGATCCGCAGCCATTGGGGTCCTAGCCCCGGGAAGGTGTCGCCTCGGCGCAGGGCAAAGCCTCTGCGCCGCATGCCGTCTCGCAGCCGCGCAGCGTGGTGATGGTGGACCAGGACGAAGGGGCCGGCAGGCTCACGGACCACATCCAGTCCGGCCAGGGTGAGTCGTGCGGCGAGGTCGGAAACCCACAGCGACAGGTCCTGCCGAACAGCCCGCGTGTGTTCCTGACCCTGCGTTCCGGCACACGCGACGGCGGCGGCTACAGCCAGGCTGTTGACCGACCAGTGTGGTTGCGTGAGCGCGCACTCGGCGATCACGTCGCTGCTCCCGACGAGGTAGCCAACCCGGATGCCCGCCAGGCCGAAGGTCTTGGTCAGGCTGCGGATGACGACGAGCCCCTCGCCCTGGATCGCGTCTTGGAGGACGGAATCGCCTCCGCCCCGGGCAACGTCCATGAATGCCTCGTCCACCACCACCAGTCGACCGGGACGCCTCAGAGCCAGGATCGATGCACGCGGGTGCAGACGTGAGGTCGGGTTGGTCGGGTTCCCCACCACGACCAGGTCTGCATCGGCAGGGACCCGCGAAGGGTGCAGGGCGAAACCGTCGTCCTGCTCCAGGAGCAGGCGAGTCACGACATGCCCGTTGGCCCGCAGGGCGGACTCGGGCTCGGTGAACTGCGGGTGCACCACCAACGGCTTGCGCCAGCGTCGCGCACGGGCGATCAACGTGAAGGCCTGCGCTGCGCCGTTCGTGACCAGCACGGAGGCCGCCGGGCATCCGTGCAACCGGGCCAGTGCGTCCACCGCAGGGGCGACGTTCGGATATCGGGCGACCTCGTCGAGCGCGCTCTCGAGCTCACCGCGCAGCCAGGCCGGCGGCCTGGGCACGGCGACGTTCACCGCAAAGTCGACCAGACCGGGCTCGACTTCGCTGTCTCCGTGATGACCAAGGTCGATCGGGGTCATGCGAGGGCTCCGATCCGGCCGCGCCGCTTCCAGAACACCAGCGCACCCACCCAGGTGATGGCAAAGATCCCGGCGATGCCATAGCCCATGAGCTCGAAATGGTTACTCACCGACGCATAGCCGGACAGGAACGTCAGGCCGGCGTGCTCTGCCAGGACGTCGGCGAGGTAGACCGAGGCGATGAAACCCGCGATGAACACCGTCATCGCCGTGGTGGCGATGTTGAAGAACAGCGTCCGGGCCGGGTCGCGGTAGCTCCAGGAGTACAGGCGCGTCATGATCAGGGAGTCGGCCGTGTCGAGTGTCGACATCCCCGCGGCGAAGAGCAACGGCAGGCTGAGGACAGCCAGGACCGGCAGGGCACCACCAGCCGCTGAGGACGCCGACAGAGCGAGAAGCGTGATCTCACTGGCGGTTTCGAGGCCCAGCCCCATGAGCAGCCCCACGGGGTACATGTGCCACGAGTGCTTGACCATCGAACGGAACCTGCCACCGGCGATGCGGTTGATGAACCCACGCGAGAGCAGAGCCTCCTCCACACTGTGGGAGGTGTCAGCTCCCGACCTCAGCCGCCGCCACAGGCCGACGAGGTTGCGCAGGACTGCTCCGTTGAGGGTGGCAACCAGGAGCAGGAACACCATCGCCACGACGACCGCGACCGTGCCTCCTGCTGATCGCATCGAGTCCACCTGGGTCTGGGTGATCCGTCCGGCAGCAGCGGCCACAATCAGCGCCAGGACGACGACGACCGTCGAATGCCCCATGGCGAAGAAGAAGCCGACCCCGATGGGGCGCCGTCCGCGCATCAGCATCACTCGGGTGGTGTCGTCGATGGCGGCAATGTGGTCGGCGTCGAAGGCATGGCGCATGCCCAGCACGTAGGCCAGTGCGCCGGATCCGGCCAGTCCGCCGGCTGCGGCAGCGTCGCCACGATGGGCCAGATAGAGGGCAATACCGGAGACGTGCAGCATCGCGATGATCCCCAGGATCCCGGACAGTCTCGCGCGTTCGGACCGGGTCCATCTCCCGGACAGCTCGCTGGCTTGGCTCATGCTCATGAGGACTTCCTGCCCGTTCGTACCACTGCTGTCATCACGCGACCTCGGCAGCGCGGGATACGAATCGGGTTGCCATTGCTGGATATCCGGCCCAGTGCACATGCAGGTATGACGCGTGGACCGCTCCCAGCGCCAACCCCTCGGTCTTCGGCCGACCGTCGCCGTCTTTCCAGGCCCAGGCGGTCAGCGCCGTGCCGTCGGAATCAAGGTGGACCTGGGTGCGGTGGAACTCGTGGCCGTTCACCCGTTGCCCTTCGTGACACAGCACGTTGTCGGACAGGGCGACCGCGGTGCGATATCCAAGGGTCAGATGGGAACTCATCCGGGCAGTCAGGGGCAANNGTGTTCGCGGCCAGATCGCTCGCATGGATCTGCGGGAAGCCGCCGCCGATAAGTAGACCGGAGACGCCGGCAGGCAGCGACTCGTCGTGCAGGGGGTCGAACCCGACGACCTCGGCGCCGGCGGCCATCAGCAGCTCGCTGGTCTCGGCATACCCGAAGCTGAAGGCGGCGCCACCGGCGACGGCGATCCGGGGGGCTCGCGCCGCCCACGTGCCGGACTGACCCACTTCGACTGCCGGATCCCAGGGCTGGACATCGAGATCCGGTGCGGTTCTCGCGACCTCGATCAGGGCGTCGAGGTCGAGGTACTTCTGCGCCATCAACGACAAGGCCGCTACGGCCTCCAGGGCTGCGGGCTGGCGTTCGGCCACCGGGATCAGGCCCAGGTGGCGGCTGGGCACGACCACCTCTGGCAGCCGCGGGATGACCCCGAGAACCGGCACTCCGGTCTCGGCGACACCGTGGCGGGCCTCCGCCTCATGCCGTGGTGAGCCGACGTTGTTCAGGATCACGCCAGCCACCCGGACTGTGTCGTCGAACCGCGAGAAGCCGTGGACGATGGCGCCGACGCTGCGGGCCACGGCGGCGCAGTCGACCACGAGCACCACGGGCGCCTGAACGAGTCTGGCCACGTGGGCGCTCGAGGAGAAGCCGCCCGTTCCGGTGGCGCCGTCGAACAGGCCCATGACGCCCTCGATGACAGCGATGTCGGCAACCCGGGGGGTGAGCGCTGCGTGCACCAGAAGTGTCGGGACGCGTTGCTCCCCTTGCAGATACGGGTCCAGGTTGCGACCGGCGCGACCGCAGGCGGCCGAGTGGTAGCTGGGATCGATGTAGTCGGGTCCGACCTTGTGGGGCGATACCTCAAGGCCCCTGTCACTCAGCGCCGCCATGACGCCGGTGGTGACCATGGTCTTGCCGTGTCCCGATCCGGGCGCCGCGATGAGGAGGCGCGGCAACCTCACCACTCGATGCCCCGCTGGCCCTTTTGTCCGGCGTCCATGGGGTGCTTGATCTTGGTCATCTCGGTGACAAGGTCGGCCGCCTCGATCAGCGCCGGGGCGGCGTCACGACCGGTGATGACGACGTGCTGGTGACCAGGACGCTCGCGCAGGGTCGCCACGACCTCATCGACGTCGATCCAGCCCCATTTCATCGGGTAGGTGAACTCGTCGAGCACGTACAGGTCGTGGGTCTGAGCCGCGAGGCGTCGTTGGATCTCGCGCCAGCCCTCCACGGCCGCCGCTTCGTGATCCTCGTCGGTGCCTGCCTTGCGGGTCCAGCTCCAGCCTTCGCCCATCTTGTGCCACTCGACGGGACCGCCCAGTCCTTGCGAGGTATGGAGGCCGCCCAACGCGAGCAGTGCGGTCTCCTCGCCCACCTTCCATTTGGCTGACTTCACGAACTGGAACACACCGATGTTCCAACCCTGGTTCCACCCGCGCAGCGCCAGACCGAAGGCTGCCGTGGACTTGCCCTTCATCACGCCCGTGTGGACGATCGTCAGTGGCCGGTTGCGCCGCATCCGGGTGGTCAAACCATCATCAGGAACCTGTTCCGGCTGTCCTTGTGGCATCAGGCCACCCCGGCATGATTGGCGCAGCCATACGGGACGACTTCCTGCGCCCCGCGAGTTCTCAGCAGGTCGATGTCGGACGTAGCCAGAAGGGGCATCATGGGCAGACTTCTTCCTGGGGTCCGCGCCCCGGGCAGGTGAAGACGGCAAGAGTTCCTGACTTCCATCGCTTCCCGAAGGATCACGNNAAGAGGACTCCGCGCCGGAGCATAGCAAGCCTGCGACGTGTTGAACGACCGAGCAGGCTTGGCCAGGGTGTCGCGGTTATGCTCCGGCCATGGCTTCCCTTCCCGTGCACGAGTACGAGAAGAATGGCGCCGAGATCTATCGCCGGTCCTTCGCCACGATCAGGGCCCAGGCAGACCTGAGCCGGTTCTCTCCCGAGGAGTCGCAGGTCGCGGTCCGGATGATCCATGCCTGCGGCATGGTGGATCTCGTCGACGACATCGCGTTCTCCCCCGGTGCGGTCCTGCGGGCACGCGCCGCCCTGCGGGGTGGCGCCCCGATCCTGTGCGACGTGCAGATGGTGGCCAGCGGGGTATCCCGCCGGCGTCTGCCCGCGGACAACGAGGTCGTATGCACGCTGTCGGACCCTGGGGTTGCCGACCTTGCCCTTGAGATGGGCAACACCCGCACGGCCGCCTCGGTCGAGCTGTGGCGGGACCGGCTCGATGGTGCCGTCATCGCGATCGGCAACGCCCCCACGGCCCTGTTCCATCTGCTGGAACTCTTGCGGGATATCGACATCCGCCCAGCCGCTGTCCTCGGTATTCCGGTGGGGTTCATCGGCGCAGCAGAGTCCAAGCAGGCACTTGTCGACAACGATCTCGGCCTGAACTACATCGTCGTCCACGGCCGTCGAGGAGGTAGCGCGATCACGTGCGGGGCCCTGAATGCGATCGCCAGCGAAGAGGAGTGAGCACCGCCGTGAGTCCCGTGTCCGTCAGATCTTCGGCAACTGGGTCCAGCGGTCCCACGAGTTTGCTGCGGCTTAACGTATCTGGGCGTCAACCCACTCGACCGCGCCTTGTACGTCCGCAACCTCCGGGACTCCACCAGGGGTCGCGGGACGCTGCACAATGACCACTGGAAGACCGAGCTCACGGGCCCCGACCAGTTTCGCGGCCGTTGCCGCGCCGCCGCTGTTCTTGGTGATGACTGTGTCTATCCGGCGACCACGCATCAGTGAGATCTCGGTTTCCAGCGAATAGGGCCCCCGATCCAGCAGCAGCTCCATCTGTGGCGGGGTGGGCTCGTCGGGCGGGTCGATGCAGCGGACCAGGAACCAGGCGCCCGTCACGTCCGCAAAGGACGAGACGCCCTGCCGGCCGATGGTCAGGAAATGCCGGTTACCCAGTTCTGGCAGCATCAATGCCGCGTCCTCCAGGGATGTCGCTTCGTGCCATCGGTCGCCCTCACCAGGGACCCAGGCGGTGCGCCGAAGCGCCAGCAGGGGAACATGAGAGCCGGCAGCTGCGGCGGCAGCGTTCCAGCTCATCGTGGCGGCGAAAGGATGGGTGGCATCTATGACAGCCCGTATGCCGTGCGCCCGGATCCACTCCGTGAGTCCCGTCGCGCCGCCGAAACCTCCGACGCGGACCTGGCCGGCCGGCATATGGGGGCTGGCGACCCTGCCGGCCAGCGAGCTGACGACGTCAATGTCACCGCGACCGGAGAGACGCTCGGCAAGCCTGCGTGCCTCGGTCGTGCCACCCAGGATCAGGACTCGCGGCATCACGTTCACGACCACCATCCTGCCTGCTCCCCAGCACGACGGAGCGCCCTGATGTCCGAAACCAACGGCAAGGGCGCCAGGGGGGGCAGGGAGGCACAGCTCAAACGCACCGGACTGCGTTCGGGCTGGACCACCGGAGCATGCGCGACCGCTGCGACGACGGCTGCATACACCGCCCTGCTGACCGGCGAGTTCCCCGATCCGGTGACGATCACCTTGCCCAAGGGACAACAACCGTCGTTCGCCCTGGCCCGTGAAGAGCTGGGCAACGGTTGGGCCATGGCCGCCATCGTCAAGGACGCGGGTGATGACCCCGACGTGACCCACCTGGCTCTGGTTCGCTCGACCGTCCGTCACGGCGCCCCCGGCTCGGGGGTGCTGTTCTTGGCGGGCCCTGGTGTCGGCACCATCACGTTGCCGGGCCTGCCCCTGCCAGTCGGTGAGCCGGCGATCAACCCGGTGCCACGTCAGATGATGCGCGAGGCGGTGGAGTCCCTCGCCTCACACCATGGTCGACCGGCGGACGTTGCCATCGAGATCTCCGTCGACCACGGCGAGGAGCTGGCCCGCCAAACATGGAACCCACGGCTTGGCATTGTGGGTGGCCTATCAATCCTCGGCACGACGGGGATCGTCGTGCCGTACTCCTGTTCGGCGTGGATCGACAGCATCCGCATGGGTATTGACGTCGCAGTCGCCATGGGGCACCCTCATGTCGCCGGCTGCACCGGTTCAACCTCGGAGCGCGTCGTCGTGGGCAAGTACGCCTTGCCCGATGAGGCGCTTCTGGACATGGGCGACTTCGCCGGAGCGGTACTCAAGTACCTCAGACGGCATCCAGTTCCCCGACTGACCATTGCCGGTGGGTTCGCCAAGATGTCCAAGCTCGCCGCGGGGCACATGGATCTGCACTCCGGCCGTTCGCAGGTCGATACGTCGTTCCTGACTGACCTGGCGCGTGGCGCCGGCGCAAGCCCTACGCTTGCGGCCTCGGTCAGTGCTGCACACACCGGGCTCGGCGCGCTGCAGCTGTGCCAGGCCGCGGGTGTGCCGTTGGGTGATGCCGTCGCTGTCGCTGCACGCGATGCCGCGCTGCTGGTTCTGCGCGGTGCACCGGTCACCGTCGACACCATCTGCATCGACCGGGCCGGGGTCATCGTCGGTCGGGCGCAACCAGCCGGCCCCTACTGACCCGACCCACTGACCCGACCCATCAACATTCGCCTGCTCGTTGACCCTCTGCAGGCGGTTGTGGTTCTGCAGAGTCGGCCGCTTTGGTCACCGACCACTGCGTCACCGGCATGGCCGGTTGCCATGCAGTGAAGCCACCCACAGCCTTGGCCCGGCTGGTGGCTATCCGGATCAGCTCGCCGCCGTTACGGCTGTACCACTGGGCCAACAACGCCTCGGACTCGAGCGTGACGGTGTTGGCCACCAGCCGGCCGCCAGGTTTGAGCGCAGCCCACGCGGTGTCGAGCATGCCTTCGGCGGTCAACCCTCCACCGATGAATATNNAGGCCGGGGGCGCCCAAAGCCTCGGCATTGCGACCGATCCGAGCAGCGCGTTCGTTGTCGCTCTCGACCGCGATGGCGCGGCAGCTCCGGTGCGCCCGCATCCACTCGATCGCGATGCTTCCCGCTCCCCCACCGATGTCCCAGAGCAGCTCTCCCGGCGCAGGTGCCAGCGAGGAGATGGTGACCGCGCGCACCTCACGCTTGGTGAGCTGTCCGTCGTCCTCGTACACCGCGTCGGCCAGCCCGGGGGCGAGCCCCAGCCGAGTGCCCTCCGGACTGAGGACGCACTCCACCGCCACCACATTGAGGGGATCGCCGACGGCTGCGGCCCAGGTCTGCGCGACTCCTGAGCGTCGAGTCTCGCCCGGCGCCCCGAGCTGCTCCAGCACCGTTACGGCGGACTCGCCGAAACCCTTGTCGGTCAACAGCTTTGCCACCTGGGCCGGCGTCCAAGCATCGCTGCTCAGTATCAGGATCCGCCGACCTTGGTGCAGGCTCGTCGTCAGTGATGCGAGCGGTCGTCCAACCAGGCTGACCACGTCGGTGTCCTCGACCGGCCAGCCCAGGCGGGCGCACGCAAGCGAGATCGAGGACGGGTGCGGCAGCACCAGCAGACTCTGCGGC
>PKWT01000310.1 GCA_003132125.1 Micrococcales bacterium
TATGGCGCGTGGTACGAGATCTTCCCCCGCTCCGAGGGGGCGACCCAGGACCCGCTGACCGGCGTGTGGACCTCAGGAACGTTGGTGACTGCTGCCCGGCGCCTCCCGGCCATCGCGGCCATGGGGTTCGACGTCGTCTATCTGACCCCTGTCCACCCGATCGGCGAGGTCAACCGCAAGGCTCCGAACAACACGCTGAACCCTGGGCTCCTGGACCCTGGATCCCCCTATGCGATCGGGTCGGTCGATGGTGGCCACGATGCCATCGCGCCCGAGCTGGGGACCTTCGCCGATTTCGACTCCTTCGTGGCGGAGGCGTGGGGACTCAACCTCGAAGTGGCCCTCGACCTGGCGCTGCAGTGTGCACCGGACCACCCGTGGGTCAGCAGCCATCCGGAATGGTTCACCACGCGGGCCGACGGGACGATGGCCTATGCCGAGAATCCGCCGAAGAAGTACCAGGACATCTATCCGGTCAACTTCGACAACGACCCAGCCGGCATCTACGCCGAGGTCCGGCGGGTGGTCCAGGTCTGGATCGACCACGGCGTGACCATCTTCCGGGTCGACAACCCGCACACCAAGCCCCTTGAGTTCTGGCAGTGGCTGATAGCCGACGTCGCCAAGGATCATCCAGACATCCTGTGGTTGGCCGAGGCTTTCACGAAGCCGGCGATGATGCATGCGCTGGGCAAGGTCGGTTTCCAGCAGTCGTATACCTACTTCACGTGGCGCAACCAGAAGTGGGAGCTCGAGGAGTACATCACCGAGCTGACCGGCGAGGCTGCGACATATATGCGTCCGTCGTTCTGGCCGACCACGCACGACATCCTCACGCCCTACATGCAGTATGGCGGGCCGACGGCGTGGAAGCTACGCGCAGCGCTTGCAGCAACCATGGTGCCGACGTACGGGATCTACGCAGGGTACGAGCTCGTCGAGCATGTCGCACGACCCGGCGTCGAGGAACAGATCGACAACGAGAAGTACCAGCTCAAGGACCGTCACTGGTCCGACTACGAAGAGGGCGGCCCGAAGGCAGGGCAGTCATTGGCGCCGTATCTCAAGACGCTCAACGAGATTCGCCGCGCGCATCCCTCACTGCACTGGTTGCGCAACCTGCACCTCCACCACGCGGACGACGAGAACGTCATGGCGTTCTCCAAGCGCCGAAGCGTCGACGGCAGGGATGACGTCATCATCGTGGTCGCCAACGTCGACCCCCACGCGACGCGTGAGACCAACGTGCACCTCGACATGGAGGCCCTCGGCCTGCGCAACGGCGACACCTTCATCGCGCACGACCTCATCACCGGCGCCCAGTGGCAATGGGGCCAGGACAACTTCGTCCGGCTCGGCCCCGATGTCGAGCCTGTTCACATCATTCACATCAGAAGGTTCTGATGCAGGAACTCGAGGAGCTCCTGCTGTCGTGGATGGTGCGACAACGCTGGTATGCCGGAAAGGGCCGGGTCCCGCTGCTCCGGCGGATCGGCGGCTTTCGACTCCAGGACCCTGCCGGAGAGGTTGACGTCGACGTCCATCTGATGCTGGACGAGTCCGGTCAGAGCCCCACGATCTACCAGGTTCCCCTGACCTATCGCAGCGCGCGGCTCGCAGGTGCCGACCACGCATTGGTAGCGACCGTGGAACCGAACAGCCAGGGCCGTCATGCGGTCCGCTATGTCTATGACGCGCCGCACGACCCTGTGTTCGCCAATGCGCTGCTGCAGCTGATGCTGGTCGAGGGGACCACAACAGCTGGCGAGAGCGCAGTATCGAACGAGTCCTCGTCGGGCATGGCGTCGGGCATGGCGCCTGAATCGGGCGTCGCCGGCGGCCATCGCGTCTCGACAGCCATCCTGGGCCACGTCACCGCCTCTCACGTGCTCAAGGGCGAACAGTCCAACACGTCGATCATCCTCGAGCTGGCTGATGCCTTCGGTGTTCCGACAAACCCCTTGATCTGCAAGCTCTTTCGCGTGTTGCACCATGGTGACAACCCTGACGTCGTGGTGCAGTCGGCGCTTGCCGCGGCAGGGTCGACGCACGTACCCCGCTCTGTCGGCTACGTCGTCGGGGAGTGGCCGGACACCAGCGCTCCGGACGGCATGGCCCGAGGTCACCTTGCGTGTGCCCAGGAGTTCTTCCCTGACGTCGAGGACGCCTGGCGGGTGGCTCTCGCTGCGGTGGCCGCAGATGAGGACTTCAGTGAGCAGGCGCGCAGTCTGGGCCAGACCACTGCGGAGGTTCACGCGACCCTGGCGCATGCCATGACCACGGTGACCGCGACTGACGAAGACGTCGCCGCCTTGTCCCGGAGCATGCGCGCGCGGCACGCCTCGGCAGTGTCCGAGGTTCCCGCCCTCGCCGCCTACGACTCCATGGTGCGCGCCTCCATCGAGCGGGTATCGTCTGCCAAATGGCCTGCGCTGCAACGGATCCACGGCGACTACCATCTCGGACAGGTGCTCGAGGTGCCTCACCGCGGATGGGTGCTGGTCGACTTCGAGGGCGAGCCTCTGCGTCCCCTGACTGAGCGCACGCATCCTGACCTGGCCCTCCGCGACGTGGCGGGGATGCTGCGGTCGTTCGACTATGCCGCAGGCTCCTGGGAGCAGATGCACCCGGGCCGCTCCGTGAGGGAGTGGGCCGATCGAGCGCGGACAGCCTTCCTGGAGGGCTACGCCAAAGAATCAGGACGCGACCCTCGCGACGATGCGGTGTTGCTCGATGCGCTCGAGCTGGACAAGGCTCTGTATGAGGTGGTCTACGAGGCCCGGAACCGCCCGACGTGGCTCACCATCCCCACTACCGCCATAGACCGACTGTTCGCCGGACGAAGGAGCGATCTGCGACCGTGACCAACGCACCCGATTCCCAGGCCCCATCCACCGCACCATCTGCGAAGCCCGCCAGCCGCAGCGAGCTCGAGCGGGTGGTCGCCGGAACACACCACAACCCGCACGCCGTCCTGGGGCCTCACCCCTACCAGGGCGGTGTGACGGTGCGCATCCTCAAACCGTTGGCGGACAACGTTGTTGTCGAGAGCTCCGATGGCACGCGTACCCATCTCCACCATGAGCTCGAGGGCGTATGGGTTGGCGTCCTGCCCACCGCAGATGTCCCCGACTACCGGATCCGGGTTGCGTACGACGACGGGATCGTTCACGTTCATGACGACCCCTACCGCTTCTTGCCGACGTTGGGAGAGGTCGACCTGCACCTCATCGGCGAGGGTCGCCACGAAGAGCTCTGGAACGTCCTGGGCGCACACGTGCGCGACTACGACGGACCCATGGGCCCCGTGCGCGGCACCTCGTTCGCGGTCTGGGCGCCGAACGCTCGTGCGATCCGGGTCGTCGGTGACTTCAACAGGTGGGATGGCTCCATCCACCCCATGCGCTCGCTGGGGGCCACCGGCGTCTGGGAGCTCTTCATCCCGGACGTGACCGAGGGAAACCGCTACAAGTACGAGGTTCTCGGCGCGGACGGCTCACGACGGACCAAGGCGGACCCGATGGCCCGCGCCACCGAGAGGCCACCGGCCACCGCTTCGATGGTGACGTCCTCGGCATACGAGTGGCAAGACAGCGACTGGATGAAGGCACGTGCGGCAACCAACCCGCACAACGCGCCCATGAGCGTCTATGAGGTTCACCTGGGGTCGTGGCGTCAGGGCGAGAGCTATCGCGACCTGGCCGAACACCTGGTCAACTATGTCAAGGACCTGGGGTTCACCCACATCGAGTTGATGCCGGTGATGGAGCACCCCTACGGTCCTTCGTGGGGCTATCAGGTCACCAGCTACTACGCACCGACCGCTCGCTTCGGCTCCCCCGACGACTTCCGGTACCTCGTGGACACTTTGCATCGCAACGGGATCGGTGTCCTGCTCGACTGGGTTCCTGCGCACTTCCCCAAGGATGCTTTTGCCCTCGCCCGCTTTGACGGCCAAGCGCTGTACGAGCACCCCGACTCCCGGCGTGGTGACCATCCCGACTGGGGCACGTACGTGTTTGACTTCGGACGTCCGCAGGTGCGCAACTTCCTGGTGGCCAATGCCGTCTACTGGCTCGAAGAGTTCCACATAGACGGCCTGAGAGTTGATGCCGTCGCCTCGATGCTCTACCTCGACTACTCCCGCGAGCAGGGCGAGTGGGTTCCCAACATCTACGGCGGCCGAGAGAACCTTGAGGCAGTGCAACTGCTGCAGGAGATGAACGCGACGGTCTACAAACGTGCCCCTGGAGCGATCACCATCGCCGAAGAGTCGACCTCGTGGCCTGGCGTCACCCGCCCAACTCACCTGGGTGGCCTGGGGTTTGGGCTCAAGTGGAACATGGGCTGGATGCACGACTCACTGGGCTACATGGCCCACGAACCGGTGCATCGACAGTTCCACCACCATCAGGTCACCTTCTCGATGATGTACGCCTGGAGTGAGAACTTCGTGCTGCCGGTCAGCCATGACGAAGTGGTTCACGGCAAGGGATCCCTGCTGCGCAAGATGCCCGGCGACCGCTGGCAACAACTGGCCAACGTGCGTGCCTATCTGGCGTACATGTGGTCCCATCCCGGCAAGCAGCTGGTGTTCATGGGTGCCGAGTTCGCCCAGGAGTCGGAGTGGGCCGACGGCCGCAGCCTCGACTGGTGGCTGTTGGACCAGCCAGCGCACTATGGAGTCCATGGTCTGGTCAAGGACCTCAACAGCGTCTACCGATCGCGTCCCGCGATGTGGGAGCTCGACCATGATTCCCAGGGCTTTCAGTGGATCGACGCAAATGATGCGGCCGGTAATACGTTCTCGTTCCTACGGTTCGGGTCGGCGGGCGCTGATGGCGTTCGGCCCGCGATGGCGAGCATCGTCAACTTCAGTGGCGGACCGCACTATGCCTATCGCCTCGGCCTGCCACACCCCGGGCAGTGGAACGAGATCCTGAACACCGATGCCGAAGGGTATGGCGGATCAGGTGTCGGCAACCTCGGGTCGGTCCAAGCCGAGGCAATGCCATGGCACGGTCAGCCGTATTCCGCGCTGCTCACCCTGCCGCCGTTGGGCGCGGTGTGGCTCGAACCGGCAAGCCTCACCGATACTCCGGTGCCAACGGATGCCACTGGAACCGAGGAAGCCTCTCGGACCACGGAAGCCGTTGGAACCACGAAAACCATTGGAAGCACGAAGGCTTCACATCCGGCCGCCCCAAAACATGTATCCCCGAAGCCCGGCAGGGGAATGGCATGAACGACGCTCGCGCAGGACAGCTGGCATCACCGGCGGATCTCGTCGATGTCGCCCACCTCGTCACGGCCTATTACGCGAGCTCTCCGGACCCCGCGGATCCCGACCAGCGCGTGTCCTTCGGCACCTCCGGGCACCGAGGCAGCAGCCTGCGGAACGCGTTCAACGAAGCGCACATCCTGGCGACCACCCAGGCGATCTGCGACTACCGCCAGGCACAGGGCTACAACGGCCCACTGTTCCTGGGGCGTGACACCCATGGGCTGTCCGAACCGGCATGGGTGTCCGCGCTCGAGGTCCTCGTAGCCAATGACGTGACCGTGCTCGTCGACGATCGGGATGGCTACACACCCACGCCGGCGGTCTCGCATGCCATCCTTCGCGCCAACAGAGGCAAGTCTCTGAGCGGCCCCGGATTGGCAGACGGCATCGTGGTCACGCCGTCACACAACCCGCCGAGCGATGGCGGTTTCAAGTACAACCCACCCAACGGGGGGCCTGCGGACACCGATGCGACGAAGGTGATCGCGGACGCCGCCAACGCGTACATCGAGCTCGGATTGGAGGGGGTGCTGCGCATCCCGTTCGCACGCGCTCGCGCCGCGGCAACGCCATACGACTTTCTGGGAATCTACGTCAACGATCTGCCCAATATCGTTGACATTGCTCGCATCCGAGAGGCTGGCATTCGCATCGGCGCGGATCCTCTCGGCGGGGCAAGCGTCGACTACTGGGCGGAGATCGCCGACCGTCACACGCTGGACCTCACGGTCGTCAACCCGCTGGTCGACCCCACGTGGCGCTTCATGACGCTGGACTGGGACGGCAAGATCAGGATGGACTGCTCGTCTCCGTTCGCCATGGCCTCCCTGATCTCGCGGCGCACCGAGTACGACATCGCCACGGGCAACGACGCCGACTCCGATCGCCACGGCATCGTCACCCCGGACGCGGGGCTGATGAACCCCAACCACTACCTCGCGGTGGCGATCCAGTACCTCTTTGGCGGGGGTCGACCGGAGTGGCCGGTAGCGTCCGCGATCGGCAAGACGCTCGTCTCCTCGTCGATGATCGACAGGGTGGCCGCTGCGGCAGGTCGAACGCTGAACGAGGTGCCGGTGGGCTTCAAGTGGTTCGTGCCGGGTTTGCTCGACGGGTCGATCGCCTTCGGCGGTGAGGAGTCGGCAGGGGCGTCGTTCCTGCGCTTTGACGGCTCGGTGTGGACCACGGACAAAGACGGGATCATCCTCGCGCTGCTGGCATCGGAGATCCTGGCCACCACAGGGAAGTCGCCTTCCCAGCACTATGACGAGCTCACCGGGCGCTATGGCGACCCGGCCTATGCACGCATGGACGCTCCAGCGACCCGAGAGCAGAAGTCCAGGCTTGGAGCGCTCTCGCCTTCAGACGTCACGGCTGACTCCCTTGCAGGAGAGCCGATTACGGCACGCCTGACGGCTGCGCCGGGCAACGGCGCACCAATCGGCGGGCTCAAAGTAACGACGGAGAGCGCCTGGTTTGCCGCGCGGCCCTCCGGTACTGAAGACGTCTACAAGATCTATGCCGAGTCCTTTAAGGGACCCGAGCACCTTGCGCAGGTTCAGGACGAAGCACAAGAGCTCGTCTCCGCCGCACTCGGTTCCTGACCACCCCAACCGCATCCACGCTGCGGCCGCGCAACGGCGACTCAACCGAGCATCAGGCGGAGCGCCAGGCGGCGGCGCCAGGCGGCGAGCTCACGAAGACGTGTGGGCGTCGCCCCAGCGTCAACCCAGGAGAATCGGTAGCTGACTCAGCAAGGAGCTCTGCTGGTCCACCAATGCGACGCCCAGGGGCAACGGCTCCCAGCGACAGAGGGACACGGTGGCGCCATCCTCGTCATCCGACGCCACCGCGTGACGCCACCTGGATGGCAGCTCCTCCCCTGCCTCCAGAACCCAGTAGCTCGTCTGCCTGGTCCGCCCCGACGCTGGATGTGGGCTTTCGACGATTCCCAACTCAGCCACCACGCGCACAGCATCCAGTCCGGTCTCTTCCTTGACCTCGCGCAACGCAGCCTCTTTGCGCGACTCCGTCGAACGGATGCCGCCGGCCGGCACGTGGGTACCCAGCTCCGGAAGGCCCTCGAGGTCGAACACCAACAGCTCGATTCCAT
>PKWT01000348.1:0-2006 GCA_003132125.1 Micrococcales bacterium
ACCGGGGTGCGGGCCAAAGTGCTCTTGCCCCAGTCCAGGAAGCGTTCGTAACCGCGCGTCATCCGCAACGTGGCAAGGTGGTCGGCGAGCCCGCCCGTGGTCGGGGCATAGGAGCGTCCGTTGTCGTTGACGACGATGACCAGCGGGAGGTCCTTGTCGATCGAGATGTTGTTGATGGCCTCCCAGGCCATCCCGCCGGTGAGGGCCCCATCGCCAATAACCGCAACGGTATACCGGTCACGCTGGCCCTGCAGACGCCGCGCGATGGCGATGCCGTCAGCCCAGGACAACGCCGTGGACGCATGGGAGTTCTCGACGACGTCGTGCTCGGACTCGGCTCGGCTCTGGTAGCCCGACAGCCCGCCCTTCTTGCGCAGGTTGACGAAATCATCCCGGCGGCCCGTGAGCAGCTTGTGGACGTAGGTCTGGTGACCGGTGTCGAACACGATGGTGTCCCGTGGCGAGTCGAAGACCCGATGCAACGCGATGGTCAGCTCGACGACGCCAAGGTTGGGCCCGAGGTGACCGCCCGTCCTGGAGACCGAGTCGATCAGGAACTCCCGGATCTCCTTGGCCAGCAAAGGCATCTGAGCCGCAGTCAGGGCTTTGAGGTCCTCGGGACCGTTGATCGAATCCAGCAGCTCCACGCTCTCAGGCATCCTTTCATCTGACTCGGATCTTCAGGTGGCTCAGATCTTCGGCTGACCCACGCTTCAACCTGACTCAGGCTCTATCCATTCGGACCATTGAGTCTATGGCGTNNGCCCAGAACGTGACGCCCGTCATTGGGCTGCTGCTCTGCAGGACACCCAGCCCCTGCAACGTCCAGATCAGCCCCATCAGGACCAGAAGGGTGCCCTAACCGACGCGAAGGTTCTTGTTCATGGTGCGGACGCTACCGCCTCGCGCCCCTACACCTGCCCATGCGGAGGGAACACAGCCAGGTGCGTCACAGACGGGGGACGTAGTGCTTGCCCTGCAACGCGTCATACAGGAGCTGCGCACCGCGCGCCGAGGCCCGAAGGCGAAGGCCCTCGGCCTCGAGATCGGACTGGATCTCCGCGAGCGCCTCGGTGCTCACCAGATCGCCGAGGTCCACGCGCACCTCGCGGTAGGCCTGCCGCATCGCCTCGAGCTGGGCGTCGATGTGCCGCACCGCGACCCACGCGAGGGCGACCGGGTTCTTGCGCCACCCGACATAGCCCCGGTAGTCCGATGGACAGTGATCGAGCAACCAGGACACGGCAGGCACCTGCCAGCCCGGGGAGTCCGGCGGAGGCACGGCCTTGGGCCAGCCCGGAGGCGTACGGGACGGTGAGCTCACCGCCACAGTCTGCCAACCTGCGCGGACATGCGGTCTCGCTGGCTACATACGAACGGCCCGAATCCGCCATGTCTGGGGCAGATTCGGGCCGTTCGGGGCTGTTCGCTGGAAGCCAGTTGGCCAGTCAGCCGTTGACGAGCGAGCGCAGGACGTACTGCAGGATGCCGTCGTGGCGGTAGTAGTCCGCCTCACCGGGAGTGTCGATGCGCAGATCGGCATCGAACTCGATGGCCGATCCGTCGAGCTTGGTCGCCTTGACGTGCAACGTCTTTGGCGTCGTCCCCTCGTTGAGAGCAGTCACGCCCGAGATGTCGAACGTCTCGGTGCCGTCGAGCCCGAGCGAGTCGGCGTTCTGGCCGGCTGCGTACTGCAGCGGAAGCACGCCCATGCCGATCAGGTTGGAACGGTGGATCCGCTCGTAGGACTGAGCGATGACCGCTTTGACGCCCAGGAGGCGGGTGCCCTTGGCGGCCCAGTCGCGGGACGAGCCGGAGCCGTACTCCTTGCCCGCCAGAACCACCAGCGGCACGCCGGCCGCTGCGTAGTTCTGAGCGGCGTTGTAGATGCTCGACTGCGCGCCGTCGGCGGTGAAGTCCCGGGTGAAACCGCCCTGGACATCGTCGAGCAGCTGGTTGCGCAACCGTATGTTGGCGAACGTGCCGCGAATCATGACCTCGTGGTT
>PKWT01000348.1:2097-3205 GCA_003132125.1 Micrococcales bacterium
GCATGCCGTCGAAGTACGGAGGCTTGCGCACGTAGGTCGACTCCGGCGCCCACTCGAAGGTCTTGCCCTCGGGCGTCGCAAGGGAGCGCCAGCGGTCGTCACCGGCGAAGACATCGGCATAGTCGCTGCTGAACATCTCCTTGGTGATCGAGGAGTCGACCACCGCTGCGACGTCGGCCGCACTTGGCCAGATGTCGCGCAGGAAGACATCGACGCCCTGGGGATCGGTGCCGATCGGCTCTGTCTCCGGGTCCCAGTTCATGGTCCCCGCCAGTGCGTAGGCCACGACCAGGGGCGGCGACGCGAGGTAGTTCATCTTGACGTCCGGGCTGATCCGCCCCTCGAAGTTGCGGTTGCCCGACAGCACCGCGACGACGCTGAGGTCGTTCTCGGCGATGACCTCGGAGACCTCGGCGGCCAGCGGGCCGGAGTTGCCGATGCAGGTCGTGCAGCCGTAGCCGACCAGGTAGAAGCCGAGCTTCTCGAGGTAGGGCCACAGGCCGGCCTTTTCGTAGTAGTCGGTGACAACCTTGGAGCCCGGCGCCATCGACGTCTTGACCCACGGCTTGGCGCTCAGCCCGCGCTCGACGGCATTCCTTGCCAGCATCCCTGCGGCCACCATGACCGACGGGTTGGACGTGTTCGTGCACGAGGTGATCGCGGCAATCGCGACGTGTCCGTGGTCCATCGCACTCGTGGTGCCGTCGGCCAGGGTGAATGGCGCCCCGCCGGTGGCCAAAGCTGCCTCGGCGTTCACGTAGCTCTTGAGCGTGCCGCGGAAGGACTCCTTGGCGTCGGTGAGCGAGATGCGGTCCTGCGGTCGCTTCGGCCCGGCGATCGACGGAACCACCGTCGACAGGTCGAGCTCGAGGTACTCGGAGAAGACCGGCTCGACCGATGCGTCGTGCCAGAGGCCCTGCTCCTTGCTGTAGGCCTCGACGAGGGCGACCTGCTGCTCGCTGCGACCGGTCAGGCGGAGGTAGTCGCAGGTGACGTCGTCAATGGGGAACATCGCGGCGGTCGAGCCGAACTCGGGGCTCATGTTGCCGATCGTGGCGCGGTTGGCCAACGGCACCGCCGATACTCCCTGCCCATAGAACTCGACGAA
>PKWT01000348.1:3257-12865 GCA_003132125.1 Micrococcales bacterium
GCCTCGGCCTCGATGCCGCCGACGCCCCAGGCGAGCACACCCAGCCCGTTGACCATCGTGGTGTGTGAGTCGGTGCCGACGCAGGTGTCGGGGTAGGCCATGCCGTTACGGTCGAAGACGACCCGGGCAAGGTGCTCGATGTTGACCTGGTGCACGATCCCGGTGCCGGGCGGGACGACCTTGAAGTCGTTGAACGCGCTCTGGCCCCAGCGCAGGAACTGATAACGCTCCTCGTTGCGCTGGTACTCAAGCCCGACGTTCCGCTCGAAGGCGTCGGCCCGGCCGGCGATGTCGGCGATGACCGAGTGGTCGATGACCATCTCGGCGGGGGCCAGCGGGTTGATCCTGGAGGCTTCGCCACCGAGCTCGACGACGGCCTCGCGCATCGTGGCGAGGTCGACGATGCATGGGACACCGGTGAAGTCCTGCATGATCACGCGCGCAGGCGTGAACTGGATCTCGGTGTCCGGCTCGGCGCTCGGATCCCAGCCGGCGAGGGCGCGGATGTGGCCTGCGGTGATGTTGGCGCCGTCCTCGGTCCGCAGGAGGTTCTCGAGGAGGACCTTGAGGCTGAACGGCAGCTTGGCGCTGCCCTCCACCGCTGAGAGGCGGAAGACGTCGTATGACGCGTCCCCGACCTTCAGAGTCCCCCTGGCACCGAAACTGTCTATGCTCTGCTGGCTCACGCCGGCTCCTTCCGGAATTTATCTTGACGTCAAGATATATCTAACCACACGCACCTGTGACTGTCAGGGCCGACCGCACCGGCCTCCCGGCTCAGGTGTGATGCCGCACCAAAGCCTCACGCAGGTCCGCAGGGATCGGCACCTTGCTCCGGCCATCGACCGCCACGCACACGTAGGTGATCGCAACCCGGGCGCATCGGGTCCGTCCATGATCCGACGCCTCGACGCGGTCAATGCCAACGCGGTCAGTCTCAATGCGGTCAATGTCATACCGGAGGCGGAAGGACGTCGTGCCCACGTGGTCCACCAGAACCCCGATCTCAGCGTGCTGGAACGCCTCCAGGCTGTCGGCCCACTCGATCTGGGCATTGCGCAGCACAGCGTCGAACCCCTGCACCCGCAACGTCGCGTACCCGTAGCCGATCGACTCCATGAAAGCGCTCATCGCTTCATCACACCACCCGAGATACCACATGTTGAAGACGACGCCCAGGGAGTCGACCTCGAAGAAGCGGACATCCACCGGATAGCGAAACACGGTGTCGTTGTTGACTACCGCTCCGCTCACGACCGGGTTCATGACCGCTCCGACAGCGGTCGCCTTGCTACGAGGGCGAGGTCGATGGCATCTCCCTCGGGCAGATGGCGGACCACCTCGCCGAGATGTTCGACCAGCAGTCCCTCGCTTGCCGCGCGGTACTCGGCCTCGGTGTGGAGCAGCCGGGCATCGGAGGGGCCACCAACCCCCTCGGTGAGGTTGCCTAGGGCGTGGCCAATGACCACCAGCGCCCCGCCCGGCGCCAGCCAGCCGCGTGCCCGAGCCAGGACATCGCCCTCGAGATGGAGGTAGGCCAGCAGTACGAGGTCAAACGTCACCCCTGCCGGTGGCTCCCACGTTCGTACATCGGCCACGACCCAGTCGACCTCGACGCCGAGCTCCTGAGCCCCGCGACGACCACGTTCGATCCCAACCGGGGAGAAGTCGACCGCCGTGACCTGCCATCCCAGCGAGGCCAGCCAGACGGCATGGCGGCCCTCCCCGGCGCCCAGATCGAGCGCCCGACCGGTGAACCAGGTGCGGATCGTTGCAGCCACCCAGGCGTTCGGTGCCGCAGACCACACACGGTCCGGACCGGAATACCGGCTGTCCCATTCCTGCGCACCGTGGCCCGACGTCATGCCAAGGGCTCCAGCACGGCGATGCACTCGATGTGGTGAGTCATCGGGAAGGCATCAAAGGCTCTCAGGGTCCGTATTCCGTAGCCTGCGTCACGCGCATAGGCGACGTCACGCGCCAGTGCCGCCGGGTCGCACGCGACGTAGGCGATGGCCCGCGGCCCAAGTGCCGCAACGTCCTTGATGACCGACTTGCCGGCTCCGGTGCGAGGTGGGTCGAGAACCACCAGGTCTGCGTGGATTCCCTGCCGTACCAACGGTTTCAGTACACGGTCGACCTTGCCGCGGCGCAGCTCGATCTCCGCGCGGTGCCGCAGGTTGCTCTTGGCATCACGGATCGCGCGCGCATCCGACTCGACGGCCAGAACGGCTCCTTCGGGCCCCACCGCGTCTGCCAGCGCCAGGGCGAACAGACCCACGCCTGCATAGAGGTCCATCGCGCGCTCCCCCGGTGCCGGGGCCAGCTCGCGCAGCACGTGTGCGACGTACGTGGCGGCGGCCCCAGGGTGAACCTGCCAGAACCCTCGTGCCGACAGCCGGAACTCGGCTGCCCATGTACCGGTGTCGACGCGCTCGGTGACGTAGGGGGCGGTCGAGTCTCCCTGTGGCAGAGGCACTGCTACGGCGTGAGGCTCACCGCTCGCATCCACGACGTCGACAGAGCTGGCCCGAGGCCATCGACGATCCAGGACACCGGTCTGGATGATCCGCGTGGTCGAGATCAGGCAGTCATCGATGGGAATGACGTCGTGGCTGTGGTGCGGGTGCAGCCCTGCGGCGCCTGCGCCGTCAATGGCGAACTCGGTCCTGGTCCGCCAGCGAATCCCCTCGTCAGCGCCGGGAAGCGGCTCGACCTCAACGTCGACGTCAAGGCCGGCCAGACGTTTGAACTGCTCCACCACGACGGCAGCCTTGAGCTCCCTCTGATAGGTGAGCTCGGAGTGCTGCCAGTCACATCCGCCGCACTTGCCAGGGCCGGCGAACGGGCAGGGAGGCACCACCCGGTGTTCTGAGGGCTCGAGCACCTCGACAGCATCCCCGAGCAGGAACCGGTCGCTAGGTGCGCCGGAGGTGATCCGCACTCGCACCCTCTCGCCAGGCAGTGCATGTCTCACGAACACCACCCGACCGGCATACCGCGTGACGCAGTGGCCACCGTGGGCGACCTTGCCGATCTGTGCCTCGAACTGCGTGTCCACCAACGAGGCCCGCGGATCGTCGTCGGCGTCATGGCTCGGGACAGGGCTCAGGCTGTTCACTCTCCGCGCCTGACCGAACCCGCGATCGGGCCCTCGAAACGATCTTCGGCACCCTCGGAGGAGCGCAGCTGCCAGGGAACGCTGGTCACCATCACACCCGGGGTGAAGTGCAGACGGCCCTTGAGCCGCAAGGCGCTCTGGTTGTGCAACAGCTGTTCGTACCAGCGGCCCACGACGTACTCGGGGATGTAGACCATGACGACGTCACGCGGGCTGCCCCGGCGTACAGACTTGACGTAGTCGACGACTGGGCGGGTGATCTCGCGGTAGGGCGAGTCCAAGGCCTTCAACGGCACGGGGATGTCACGCCGTTCCCACTCCTCCTGCAGCGCCCTGGTCTCCTCGGGATCCACGTTCACCGTGATGGCCTCGAGCAATGAGGGGCGTGTCGCCCGTGCATAGGCGAGAGCACGCAAGGTGGGCTTGTGGATCTTGGACACCAGCACGATCGCGTGCACCCGTGAGGGCAGCATCTGCTCGTCGCCAGCTTCCTCCGCGACATCGAGCTCGCGCCGCACTCTGGCGTAATGCTTGTGGATGCCGTTCATGATGACGAACAGGACCACCATCGCGGCGATGGCATAACCAGCACCCTTGATGAACTTGGTAGCGAGGACGACTATCAACACCGTGCCTGACATGAAGGCGCCGATGGAGTTGATCACCCGGCTTCGCATCATCCGCTGCCGCACCTTGGGATCACGTTCGGTGAGCAGGTGGCGGTTCCAGTGCCGGATCATGCCGGTCTGGCTCAAGGTGAACGAGACGAAGACACCCACGATGTAGAGCTGGATCAGGCTGGTGACCTTGGCGTCGTAGACGACGATCAGGAAGCAGGCGCCACCGGCCAGGATCAGGATGCCGTTGGAGAAGGCAAGACGGTCACCGCGGGTGTGCAGCTGTCGGGGCAGGAAACCATCCCTGGCCAGGATCGACGCCAGCACCGGGAAGCCGTTGAATGCTGTGTTGGCGGCCAGGATGAGGATGATCCCGGTCACGATCGAGATGAAGATGACGCCGATGTGGAAGTCAGAGAAGATGGTCTTGGAGAGCTGGCCGATGATGGTGTCCTGGGTGTAGGACTTGCCGACCGCCTTGCCTGCCAGGGTCAGCTGGACATCCGGGTTCTCCGCGTACTTGATCCCGGTCATCCTCACGAGCGTGATGATCGACATCATCATCGTGACCGAGACCACACCCATCATCAGCAGGGTCGTTGCCGCGTTGGTGCTCTTGGGCTTCTTGAACGCCGGGACGCCGTTGGAGATGGCCTCGACACCGGTCAACGCCGCGCAGCCGGACGAGAAGGCACGCAGCAGGAGGAAGACCATGGCGAAGCCGGCCAGACCTTGGGAACCCTGCTCCGGGATCAAGCCGAACCGCGCACTGTCGGCCTGGGGCAAGGATCCTGTTGCCTCCCGGTAGAACCCGAAGAGCGCCATGGCGATGATCCCGGCCATGAACGCGTACGTCGGCAACGCGAAGGCTGTTCCCGACTCGCGCACTCCACGCAGGTTCATCGCGGTGAGCACCACGACCAGCCCCACCGCGACAGGCGTCTCGTGCCCCCGCAGCATCGGCAAGGCAGCAGCGGCGTTCTGCACGCCCGACGAGATCGACACGGCGACGGTCAGGACGTAGTCGACCAGCAGGGCGCTCGCGACGGTCAGGCCGGCTCGCGGGCCGAGGTTGACCGTTGCCACCTCGTAGTCACCGCCACCGGAGGGGTAGGCGTGAACGTTCTGGCGGTAGGACGCCACCACCACGAGCATGACGGCCACGACGACGAGGCCGATCTGCCACGAGTGGGTCGTGGCAAAAGCGCCACCGGCAATGGCCAGGGTGAGGAAGATCTCGTCCGGAGCGTAGGCCACTGACGAGAGTGCGTCGCTGGCGAACACCGGGAGCGCGATCCGCTTCGGGAGCAGCGTCTCTCCCAGCCGGTCGCTGCGCATGGCCCTACCGATGAAGAGCCGTTTGATGATCCTGCCTGATTGCGGCACGACGAACACTCTAAGCGTCAAGCCAGCACAAGGACGCAATGTGCCGTTGCGCCGACGTGTAGGCGCGAAGGGGACCGCGCTCGGTGTAGCGTCGCTGCGTGCACTTCGTCATCATGGGTTGCGGCCGGGTCGGTGCGACCTTGGCGCTCAGTCTCGAGAGTCAGGGCCACGACGTGGCCGTCGTCGACACCAACAGCGCGGCCTTTCGCCGTCTGGGAAACAGCTTCGAGGGCAAGCGAGTGACCGGCCTCGGATTCGACCGCGACACCCTGATCGAGGCCGGCATCGAGCAGGCCTACGCCTTCGCTGCCGTGAGCAACGGGGACAACTCGAACATCCTGGCCGCCCGCGTTGCCCGAGAGACGTATGGCGTCGAACACGTGGTGGCGCGCATCTACGACCCCGGCCGAGCCGAGATCTACCAACGCCTCGGTATCCCCACGGTCGGCACCGTGCGCTGGACTGCGGACCAGATGCTGCGCCGGTTGCTCCCGCAGGGTTCGGTCCCCGAACACACGGACCCGAGCGGTCATGTCGTCATCGCCGACGTGCCGATCAACCCGGCCTGGATCGGCCGCCGGATCAGCGAGCTCGAGTCGACCTCGGCTGCCAGGGTTGCCTACGTGACGCGTCTGGGCGACGGCATCCTGCCGGGTCCGGACACCGTTTACCAGGACGGGGACCTCGTCCACGTCATCACGACCAGGGCCGCGCTCGCGAACGTCGAGCAGACGCTCGACGAGACACCGCCGGTCCACTGACAACCAGCATTCGACCACCACCACCCCGAAGAACCACCACCGCGAAGAACCACCGTCCCGGAAGACCTCGAAAGACCATCGCTCGAAAGGACATACACCCCGATGCGAGTTGTCATTGCTGGAGCAGGCAGCGTGGGTCGCTCGATCGCGCGCGAGCTGCTGCACAACGGACACCAGGTGTTGTTGATCGACAAGGACGCCGATGATGTCCAGGCCGGCCGCGTCCCCGAGGCATCCTGGCTGCTCGCGGACGCCTGCGAGACCAGCTCGCTGCACGAGGCCGGTTTGGCAGAGTGTGACGTGGTCGTGGCCGCGACCGGGGACGACAAGGCCAACCTGGTGGTGTCCCTCCTGGCCAAGACCGAGTTCGGCGTGCCCCGCACCGTAGCCCGGGTCAACAACCCCAAGAACGAGTGGCTGTTCGACGAGGCCTGGGGTGTGGATGTGGCCGTGTCGACGCCGCGGCTGATGACTGCGCTCGTCGAGGAAGCCGTCAGNNACCCTCCCGGAGGACAGCCCGTACGCCGGCAAGCGGGTCGGGGATGTTCCCTGGCCCAGCGACGCCGTTCTGGTGGGGATCATCCGCGAGGACCACCCGATCGCGCCAAGCCGCGATGACTCGCTCGAGGCTCACGACGAGCTGCTGTTCCTCGCCACGCCGGAGATCGAAGACGCCCTCGAGGCGCTGCTCAGCCCGGGCAAGAGGCAGCCCCGCGGCAAGGAGTGACGCGCGCCGGGTCAGACCAGCGGTTCAGGTGTCGGCAGCGGTTCAGGTGTCCCCATCGGTTCGCTCGGCGTGAGCGGCGTCTTGCCGCGCACGAGGATCATTCCCATGACGGCCAGCGCGACCAGGTAGGCAGGCCACCCGAGCGCGATCTTGGCCACTCCGAGCAACGTGACCTGCCCCGCGAGATACAGCGGGAACATCACCACGACCCGGACGGCATACAGCAGGACGAGCACCATGGTGAGCTTCTGACAGACCCTCACCAGACCGCTGTCACGTCGCCACGCCGTGGGGTCCTCGGCCATCCGCGGGTCACCGGCCGCGACGATGAACCCGACGATGGGCCAGCGCACCACGACGGACAGCAACGAGCCGACGCCCCAGGCAGCGCTGGTCAGGATGCCAGGCAGGAATGCCGCCTCTGCGCGTCCACTGCGCAACGCGAAGTACGCGGCGATGGCAGTGGCCAGGACGGCCGACAGGACGTAGCGCGGCGTCTGGCTGCTCGCCAAGCGCACCAGCAGCAGGATCAGCACGATGACCGCCGAGGCTGCCACTGCGATCTTGACGTCGTGTCGCCACATCCATGCTGCCACGAATGCGACTGTCGGCAGCGCCGTCTCGAGCGAACCTCGCGCGCCCCCCATCGCGGACGAAAGTCGCTCGCGGATAAGGGTTTCGACCGTGTGTGCCGCACTATCGCCGGGTGATCTGGTCACGATGTCCTCGCTAGTGGCCACGGGCCGGCTTGATCTCATAGGCCGGGTTGAACATGGTGGCGATTCCGTGCTTGAAGGTCACGCGCCCCCGTGCGGTCAGGTAGGTGCCCGGCACAATTCCGCCGATCCGACGCCGACCGAGCCAGATGAGGTTGAGAGTCTTGCTGCCGTCGTACAGCTCGACCACAAGTGCGGGGACGTTGACGCGAGGTCGCAGGGTGACGCTTCGCACTGAGCCACAGACGGTGGCATCGACGCGGTCAGTCAGCGCGGCGATCGGAGTGGCACCTTGGCGTCCAGCGTCCTCCTGCAGCTCACGGGCCTCGAACTCCAGCTCGCTGCTGGACAGCCGGGCCGCGACGCGCGCGAGCAGTCCCGGCCTGCCCTCCTTGGCAGGACCGCCCTGGTCATTCGTCATTGCTGCGTCCCACCACCTAGTGGATCTCGGTGATCTCTGGGCCACGTTCGAACGGCTTCAGATCGCTGAGGTTGGGGGCCACAGACGCCTCGTCGGCTCCGTGCTCAACGACCGGCTCCGGCTGATCAGGCAGCTTCAGCGCCAACAGCTCACGTGGCGCCATGGCCTCGTCGCCGCGCACGACGACCGTTGCCCTGACCACGTCCAACAGCACGGAGGCCGCGTCCTCGTCGATGGCCGCACGGCCACTGAGGACCACACGCAGGAACCATCGGGGACCATCGATACCGATGAAGCGCGCAGGAGAGAAGACCGTGCGACCGTCGGGGCCCTGACCCGGCATCCTGGCCTGCAGCTCAGCACCAAACGGACCGGACGTCATATCCGCTGTGCCGCCCTGGCCGGTGATGCTGGCGGCGATCTCGTGACGGATGTCAAGCCAGATACCGTCGCGGCGCGGCGCGGCGAAGGCCTGCAGCTGAACGGCGGACTCCCCCAGCACCGCGGTGACGCCGACCACCTTCTGGGACTCCTGCTCCACCTCGAGTCGCAGCTCCATGCCGGGCACCCCGGTCACCCACAGCGACCCAAGATCCAGTCGGCCGTCCAGCCCGTCCACCTCGGAACGGTCGAACGGCCCCAGCTTCTCGACGGCCGCCGCTGCATCGGCCGGATCATCCGACCCGGGCGCGCCCGTCGGATCAGGGAGCGCAGCAGAGGTGTCTGCAGGCGTGGTGTCTGCAGGCGTGGTGTCTTTGGTGCCATGGCGGAAGATGCCCACGTGTCGTCAGTCCCTCGTCGTTGATGTCAGCGATGGTGTCGTTGAAGCGGGTGGCGGGCCGAACCCGCCACTGGCTCCATGCCCAGTGTCCCCCCGTTGGCTGCCCGGCAGCGACTCCACCTCGACGAAGTGGGCCTCGCTGACCCGTTGGACCACGAGCTGGGCGATCCGGTCGCCCCGGCTGATGATGAATGCCTCGTGGCTATCGGTGTTGAGCAGGTCGACGAGGATCTCACCGCGGTACCCAGCGTCGATCGTGCCAGGCGCGTTGACGATCGTAATGCCGTGTCTGGCTGCCAGCCCCGAGCGCGGGTGGACGAAACCGGCATACCCAGCGGGCAGGGCGACAGCGACACCGGTCGGGACAAGGGCTCGCTGCCCGGGCGCGAGGTTCACGCCCTCACGGGCGTACAGGTCAACCCCTGCGTCGCCCGGGTGTGCGTAGCGGGGAAGCGGCAGACCCGGGTCCAGGCGCGAGATCAATACCTGAACCCGTGCAGGATCAATCATGGTCACAGCCCTTGGTCGAGTTTCCTGTGGCACGCGCCATCGAGGTTCGGCTCAGGCAGCGCACTCGCGACAAACCGGCTGGCCGTTGACTTCCTTGGCCAGCTGGCTGCGGTGATGAACCAGGAAGCAGCGCGAGCAGGTGAACTCGTCAGCTTGCTTGGGAACCACGCGCACCGACAGCTCTTCGCCGGACAGGTCGGCTCCGGGGAGCTCGAAGCCCTCGGCCTGCTCGGTCTCGTCAACGTCAACGCTCGACTTGCTCTTGTCGACGCGACGCGACTTCAGCTCCTCGATCGAGTCTTCGGCGTCGTCGTCGTCAGTCTTGCGTGGCGCGTCATAGTCAGTCGCCATGGCGGGTGTCGCCCTCCTTGAGGTCATAAAAGGTTCTGTGGTGCGTCGCTGCGGGGTCAACGCCTGGCCCTATGTTTTTGTGCCCGCTTGCGCGGCGGATTGTGCCCTATTCGCACCCTCCCTGTCACCTTGGGGGCTCAAACCGCTGGTCAAGGACTCCCAGAGTGTGCTCAATCGCCCGTCAGCGCAGGGGTGCCAACGCCTCCAGCCGACCCAG
>PKWT01000247.1 GCA_003132125.1 Micrococcales bacterium
TGCGGACCAGCGCCGCCTACGTCCGTAGCCTGCTGACCACAACGGCCGCGGTCAGCGGCGCCACCACCCGCTGACCAGATTCCGACCTCGAAACCGCCTAGTCTCACCCCGACCGTCCCATCAGTCACGATCGCCAAGGAGTCACCGAGCCTGTGGAACCACTACGAATCGGAGTGCTGGGAGCGGCACGCATCAGCGAGCTGTCCATCATCGGCCCCGCTGCGGCCACCGGAACGCGACTCGTCGCGGTCGCCGCGCGTAACCGAGACCGGGCCGAGACCTTTGCCCAGACCCACGGCATCGAGCGGGTCCACGAGTCATACGCCGACGTGATCGCCGACCCTGAGGTCGAAGCGATCTACAACCCGCTCGCCAACAGCCTGCACGGGCCCTGGAACAAGGCGGCGATCCTCGCCGGGAAACACGTTCTGACTGAGAAGCCGTTCGCCAGCAACACCACCGAGGCCGCCCAGGTGCGGGANNCAGGGCAGATCGCTGGTGCTGTTCGAGGGATTCCACTATCTGTATCACCCGCTGATGAAACGTCTGATGTCACTTCTCGCCAACCGCGAACTGGGTGCGATGCAACGCGTCGAGAGCACCATGTTCATGTCCGCACCCCCCGCGGACGACCCGAGATGGTCACTCGCCCTCGCCGGCGGAGCCCTGATGGACCTCGGCTGCTACNNGTCCTCGGTGACTTCGCCGGCGGCGAGCCCCGCCTCGTCGGCGCAACGGGGGCTGAACGAGCCGGCGCTCCCTGCGTCGACGAATGGGCCGACGCGCACCTCGAGTTCCCCTCCGGCGCAACCGGTCTCGCCCGGTGCAGCATGATCAGCGAGAACTGGGACATGTCGCTGCGGGTGGTCGGAACCACCGGGGAAGCGTTCATCCCCGACTTCCTCTACCAGAAATACGACGACCGGATCATCATCAAGTCCGGTTCCGGAGAACGGACCGAACACTGCGGCAACGCAACCTCCTACACCTACCAACTCCAGGCCTTCATCAACGCCGTGCGCCACGGCGCGCCCTACCGCACCGATGCCGATGACGCGGTCGCGACCATGTCGCTCATCGACAACTGTTACCGCACCATCGGGCTCGAGCCCCGCCCGGCGCACACGTGATCATCACGGGATCAGACGATCCCTGCGAGCGCTCAATGAGGTGTTTTTGATGGCTCGTTGATGTTGCCTACCCGCAAAGGTCTCGTAGGCTTGGGGTATTCCCCAAGCCCCGCGAAGGAAGTCACGACCAATGACCGCGTTCACCGCTTCCTGCACAACCGGATGGCTCTCCGCAGCTGACTGTTGATCGACGATTTCGCTGCCCTCGTCGATCAACAGACGTACCTGTCGGACTACCCCTACGCCGACACCGTCGAGCTCAACGTGCTGATCTACGGCCAGAAGCTCCGCGCCGCAATCGGAACCACCTCTGGCTGGCCCGCGGCGCAGACCGAACTGATGCGAGCGTTGACCGACGGCCCGGGCATGGTGGTGTTCAAGCAGGCCTTCGGCGATCTGTCTGTAGTCGACCGCGCCACCGAAGCGTTCCTCGCCCAGATCACCGCCGAGAAAGCGGCCGGGGTCGCCGGTCGGGACCACTTCGCCAAGCCCGGCGCGAACGACCGGGTCTGGGGCGCGCTGGACAAGCTGGCCGTCACCGAACCCGCGGTGTTCGCCGAGTACTACGCCAATGACATCATCGTGCTGATCAGCGAGTCCTGGCTCGGTCCGGAGTACCAGGTCACCTCACAGGTCAATGTGGTCAACCCCGGTGGTCAGGCGCAGACCGCGCACCGTGACTACCACCTCGGTTTCATGGACGCTGTGGCGGCCGCCCGTTTCCCGGCCCAAGTACACCGGCTGTCGCCGGCGCTGACCCTGCAGGGCGCGGTCGCAAACTGCGACATGCCCGTCGAGACCGGCCCGACCCTCTACCTGCCCTACTCACATCAGTACGAGCCCGGCTACCTCGCATTCCACCTGCCCGAGTTCACCGAGTACTTCCAGCAGAACTACACCCAACTGCCGTTGGAAAAGAGCAACGCCGCGTTCTTCAATCCCGCCCTGTTCCATGGCGCCGGCACGAACGTCTCGACCACCGTCCGACGGATGGCCAATCTGCTGCAGGTGTCCTCACCGTTCGGCCCCGCGCCATGGAAACCGTCGACCGGGTCGCGATGTGCCGGGCTCTCTTCCCGGTACTGCTGGAAAAGAAAGCGGCCGGCGCGTCCGAAAGCTACCTGAACAACACCATCGCCGCCTCCGCCGAGGGCTACGCCTTCCCCACCAACCTCGACCGTGACCAGCCGGTCGGCGGCATCGCACCCCAGACCCAAGCCGAGCTGGTCCGACAGGCCGTCGCCGAAGAATGGACCAAAGAAGCGTTCGAGTCCGCTCTGGACGTCCAGGCTGCTCGCACCCGCCCAACCACGGCTGAAAGGGAATCCGGCAATCGTTCTTGGCGGTAGCGGCTTGCGATCCCTTTGAGCGCTTGTCGATCGAGGAACTGCTCATGGGCGGGCGGCAGCCCAAGGGAGAGGGCCGGTTTCCCACCCTCGCGGTACCACTCGCGATCCCAGTGCGTGTGCGGTACCAGGAAGACGTCGTCGCTCATGATCTGGCTGCCTCTCCGCCGGGCTCCGGCCGATGCCCTGTCGGCAGCCCGGCTGGTCTGCTGTGCCGTACGAACCTATCCAGCGCCCGGAGCCACCCCGACGTCGGCCTCGAACCAGCACCAGCAGCGAGAGGTGACTCAGCGGTTCTTGCGCTCGTCCATGATTATGGCGAGGACGATGACGACGCCCTTGACGACCATCTACATGAACGGCGACACGTTCATCAGGTCAAGGCCGTTGTTGATGACAGGTCAAGGCCGTTGTCGATGACGCCGAGGATCAGCGCACCGACGATGGTGCCCCATACCGTGCCGACGCCACCGTTGAAGCTGGTTCCGCCGCTGACGGCAGCGGTGATGGCGTCAAGCTCGATGCCGGTGCCCAGCTGCGGGTTGCCGGAGCCGATGCGGCCCGCGAGGATGATGCCCGCGAGACCGGCCAGCAGGCCGGTGAAGGTGTAGATGCCGATCTGGACGCGGCTGATGTTGATACCGGAGACGCGAGCCGCCTGCTCGTTGCCACCGATCGCGTAGACATGCCGACCGAACCCGGGACGCCACAGCATCACGTAGGTGATGACCGCACAGATAGCGAACAACCAGATAGGCAACGGGAGGCCCAGGATGCTGCCCTGACCGAGGGAGTTGAATCCGGATGCCAGACGGGAGACCGGGCGACCGTCGGTGTAGATGAGGGCCAGACCCCGGGCGGCCGTCATCATGCCCAGGGTGGCGATGAACGGCGCGATGTGGAACTCGGCGACGAGGAAGCCGTGCCGGTCACATCGTCGTAACCGGTAGATGGACCATATTGTCGTAACGATGCATTGTCAAAACAAACCAACAAACTCTAGATGAGACCAGTGTCTCGATTCCATAACGAGCTACGCGAGCTGTATGGCGAGCCACCCGGGCGGGTCAGCCCAGCTCACGTGTGATGCGCTCGAGCATCCGTCGGTGGATATCGTCCATCTCCTCCTCCCAGCCGAAGACGCACACGGACACCGGTCCGTCATACGAGGTCTCCCGCAGGTAGCCGAAGACCTCGTCCCACGGCACATCGCCGTTGCCGATCTCGTTGTGTTGGTGCACCCTCGCGTCCACGCCGGGCGGGTTGAGGATGTAACGGTTTCCGACGTTCGCCAGGTGGTTGAACACGTCGGCTATGTGGACGTGCTGCAGGCGCTCACCGGCATACTCCATCATTGCCCTGGCATCACCGCGGCCCTGCGACAGGTGGAACAGGTGCGGGCAGCAGAACTCGTAGTTGAACCATGGCTTGTTGACCCCGCGCACAATCTGCACGGCCCGGTCGTTGGTCTCCGCGAAGTCGTACGGGTGCGCCTCGACGGTGCAGGCGATCCCCCGCTTCTCGAAGTCGGGGATCAGCTCCTCGATCGACCGGTAGAACTGGTGCTCGCTGCGCAGCGGCTGGTGGGGATCACCGGAGAGCTCGGTGGCGATCAGCGGCACCTCGAGCTCCTGCGCGATCTCGAGCAGCCGGCGCCAGTTCCGCACCTGCGCCTGGCGCTCATCCTCGTCCGGGGACGACCAGTTGAAGACCGGGTTGAACGTCCAGATCTTCACACCCGTCTCGGCCATGGCTTGCTTGACCTGGGCGATCTGGGCGTCGTCCACCTTCGGATAGTGGTGCCACTCATGGAAGTCCGCGCGCGGCGACAGCTCGAGGTACTCGTAGCCGAGGTCCGCGGCCTTGCGGCACTCGTCCGCGACGGACAGGTGGGGGTGGTACATGGACGGGTCGAGCAGGATCCTCACCATCGCGGGCTCCTGGTCAGTTGACGAGCTGCGCCAGGGGCCTCGCCTGCGGGCTGCCACCGCCCGGCGTGACTGTGAGCGGGTGTGGCTGCGCGCCCGATGGCCAACCGTCGGGCGCGCACGCCTGTCACGAGTAGAGCGCCGGCTTGTCGATCATCTCGACGGGCACGACTCCGTCGTCCGTGAGGGCCTTGACCCCGGCGTCGCAGACGCACGCAGCGGCGTAGCCGTCCCAGCTCGTGGAGCCGGAGTGCTGACCATGTGCCGCCGCCGTGATCCACTCCTGGACCTCGGTCACGAAGGCGGCACCGAACCGCTCGTTGTGGTCCCTCACGATGTGGTTGTGGCGCCCCGTCACGTCGGCCCGTACGACCTTCTCCTGGTCGCCGAGCGAGACCGTGCCGAGCTCGGCGACGAGCTCGCAGCGGATGTCGTAGCCATACTGACAGTTGACGAACACCTCGTCGTCCACCCGGACACCCGACGTCGTACTCAGCACCAGGACCAGCGGGTCCTGAAGTTGTCCGAACTGCTTGGACGTCTTCTTGGGCTTGTCCACCCGCGCCGAGACGAACTCCTCGCCGAGCAGCCAGCGCATCGTGTCGATCTCGTGGATCGCGGTGTCGTTGATAGCCATGTCCCATGTGTAGGAGTCCGGGACGGTCGGGTTCCGGTGCGCGCAGTGCACCATCAGGGCCTCACCGATCTCACCGTCATCAAGTGTCTTTTTCATCTCGCGGTAGCTCGCGTCGAACCGGCGCATGAAGCCCACGGTCACGAGCTTGCGGCCGGCCTTCTGCTCGGCAGCCATGATGTTCAGACACGCGCTGGCAGTGGGTGCCAACGGCTTCTCGCAGAACACCAGCTTGCCGGCTTCGATGCACGCGATGACGTCGGCCTCATGCGCCGGGCCCAGGGTGCAGATCATCACCGCGTCGACATCCGGCGACTCGATGAGCTCCTCGCTCGTGGCGAACGCCTTCGCGCCGATCGAGTCGGCCACCGCCTGGGCGTTGTCAGCGTTGATGTCCGACACGGCGACGACGCGACCGCCGGCGATGACGGAGTGGATCCTGTCGATGTGCGCCCTCCCCATGCCGCCGGGGCCGATCATGCCAATGCGAACAGTCATGTCATTCTCCTTCGAAGCCGAGGGGTTCACTTGAGGCCGAGGCCGCACGAGGCGAGGTACTCGCGGATTGCGATGGCGTTGGGCAGCGGGTAGGACGGGTCGCACGGGTACATGTCCTGCTCGCAGATCACGTACAGGTCCTTGTCGAGATCGGCGAGCGCCTCGATCAGGTCGGACATGTTCGGCTCGCCGGCTGGTGGGGCGACCGAGCAGCCCCTGCTGACCGCGGCCGAGAACGCCCAGTCTTCCTCGTGGGCCTGCTTGACGATCTGCGGGTCCATGGCCTTGATGTGCACGTAGGAGATGCGCTCGGGATACTTCTTGATGATGTCCACGGGGTCGCCCAAGCCGTAGACGATGTGCCCGGTGTCGAGGCAGAACCCGACGTAGTCGGGGTCGGTCGCCTGGAAGATGCGGTCGATGTCCTCCGGCGTCTCGATGTGCGAGTCGCCGTGCGGGTGTAGCACCATCTGGAGGCCGTAGTCCTCCTTCATGATACGACCGAGGCGGTCGGCGTTCTTGATGTAGAGGTCCCAGGCTCCCCCGGACAGCGTGCGCTCGTCGGTGAACTCACCAGTGTGCTCGTCACGGAACATGGGAGGCAGGTGGACGACGAACTCGGCGCCGACCGCCGCGTGCGTCTCGCCGATGGCGCGAAAGGTCCTCTCGGTCTCGGCCCACGCTTCGGCCTTGTGCAGGATGCCCCAGCCGGTGCCGGCCACGACCTTGAACCCGTGCTTGTCCATCTCCCCCTGGAGACGCTTCGGGTCCTTGGGGAAGTAGCCGAACGGACCGGTCTCCATGATCGAGAACCCGGCGGTGGCCATCTCGTCGAGGGCCGTCTCCCAGGGGATCTGCTTCGGGTCCTGCGGGAACCAGACGCCCCACTGGTCGGGGCACACCCCGATCGCCAGCCTGCTGTATCGCGGGTCGGTGTTGCGTGGACGGGACTGAGCCATCGTCCTGTTCCCTTCACTGTGATGACGCTCTGAGGCGCTCAGATCGCGCCTTGCGAGTAACCCTAGAACTGGGATATTGTCCTGTCAATAAGTCAATTGTTTGTCAATGACAATCGTCGTCGCACGTCGAGGATGGAACCACAACACCGACTGGGGATCGAGTAGGTCACCTTCAACATCCTGTCTGTCAGGCGTCGTATGTCGTAGTCCCGCTGACCGAGCCGACCTTGTGCCACGCGCCATCGGCTGCTGACTGCTCAGCCGCGTCAGCGAGGCAGGCGGCAGACCATCCGTCGGCCGCCGAGGGGGCGAGCTGCTTGCCGCTCGCCATAGACTCCAGGAAGAGCCCGGCCTCGATGGTCTTCAGGTCGTCGAACCCCATCGAGGTCCCGGCGCCAGGCTGGAACCGGGCGAACTCGCCATGTTCGGGGCCAGCCATGACCGTCGTATAACCGTGGTTCTCGTCGTTGCGGCCGAGGCAGACCTCCAGCTCGTTGAGCCGCTGGAAGTTCCAGCGAACCGAGCCGCCGGTGCCATACACCTCGATAACGTACTCGGCGCGCGGGCCGACAGCCACGCGGCTGGACTCGAACGTTCCCACGGCGCCCGACGCGAACCGGGCCAGAACCCCGACATAGTCCTCGTTCTCCACGGGCTTCAGCTCGCCGACCGCGCCCTGGCTGAAGTGGCTGGCCGCTCCCCCCCACCGGCTGAGGACGCGCCGTGATGATCGTCTGGGTCAGCGCCGTCACGTCGGTGATCTCACCGGCGAGGAACTGCGCCAGGTCGAAGCCGTGCGAGACCAGGTCGCCCAGGACTCCGGTGCCGGCCCGATCCTTCTCGAAGCGCCAGGTCCGTGCTCCGGACGGGTCAGCTGAGTAGTCCGCCAGCAGCCAGCATCGCACGTTGGTAATCCGGCCGAGCCTGCCACCACGGATGAGCGCGCGAACATGTTGCACTGCGTGAGCCTGCCGGTAGTTGAAGCCGACTCCGGTGACGATTCCCGCACTCTGTGCCGCCCGGGCGATCTGCCCGCTCTCCACGGCCCCGCGCCCCATGGGCTTCTCTATCCAGAAGGGCTTTCCCGCCTCGGCCGCAGCCAGCGGCATCTCCTTGTGCAGGAAGTTCGGCGCACAGATCGACACGACGTCGACGTCGGGGTGGTTCAGCACCTCGCGGTAGTCGAGAGTCCAGCTCTCGTAGCCGAGCACCTCGGCAGCCTGCCTGGCGCTGCTTTCGACCGTGTCAGCGGCGATCACGAGCCGGGCCCGAAGGCCCAGCTCGGGATACCGCTCGGCCACTGCCTTGCACGCACGGGTGTGCAGGCGGCCCATCCAGCCGACACTGATCAGGCCAACACCGATCTCGGGGAATTCCATTGGCTCGGGTCAGCTGTTGCCGGGGAAGTTCATGCTGGCGCTTCCCGCGGTCTCCTGATGGGGCCACCGGGTGGTGACGACCTTGGCGCGAGTGTAGAAGCGGAAGCCCTCCGGACCATGAGCGTGGTGGTCGCCGAAGAGCGAGTCCTTCCATCCTCCGAAGGAGAAGTACCCGACCGGCACCGGGATCGGCACGTTGACGCCGACCATCCCGGCTTCGACCTCGACCTCGAAGCGACGTGCGAGCTCGCCGGAGCTGGTGAAGATTGCCGAGCCGTTTCCGAACGGTGAGGAGTTGACCAGTTCGAGGGCCTCGTCGAACGTCTCGACGCGCATGATGACCAGCAGCGGACCGAACACCTCGTCGCGGTAGGCCTCCATGTCAGTGGTGACGTTGTCCAGGATCGTCGGGCCGACGTAGAAGCCGTTCTCGTAGCCCTTGACGGTGACCTCGCGGCCGTCGACGATCGCCACCGCCCCACCGGCAATGGCGCTGGTGGTGAAGTCGAGGACGCGCTGGCGGGCGGCCGGGGTGATGACCGGCCCGATGTCGGTGTCCTTGGCGCTGCCGGGGCCGACCTCGAGCTTCTCGACCTCCTTCTTCAACGCGGCGATCAGCGGCTCGGCCGCCTCACCGACAGCGACGGCGACCGGAACGGCCATACAGCGCTCGCCGGCAGAACCGAAGGCGCCGGAGGAGATCTGCGAGGCTGCAAAGTCGATGTTGGCGTCGGGCATGACGATCGCGTGGTTGTTCGCCCCGCCGAGGGCCTGCACCCGCTTGCCGTTCGCGATGCCCTTCTGCTGGACGTACCGGGCAATCGGCGTGGAGCCGACGAAAGACACTGCCGCGATCCCCTCGTGCTCGAGGATGGCGTCGACGGTCTCCTTGCCGCCGTGCACGACGTTGAAGACACCGTCCGGAAGGCCTGCCTCCTGGTAGAGCCTCGCCACCAGCAGGGAGGCTGAAGGGTCGCGCTCGGAGGGCTTGAGGATGAACGCGTTGCCGGCGGCGATGGCGACCGGGTGCATCCACAGCGGCACCATCGCCGGGAAGTTGAACGGAGTGATGCCGGCCACGACACCCAGAGGCTGACGCAGGGTGTGCACGTCTACGCCGGTCGAGGCGTCGGCGGTGAACTCACTCTTGGACGCCTGGTTGATGCCACAGACGAATTCCATCGTCTCGCGGCCGCGGGCGATCTCGCCGCGGGCGTCGTCGACGGTCTTGCCGTGCTCGGCTGAGATGATCTCGGCGAGCTCCTGCTCGTGGGTGATCATGAGCTCGCGCATCCGGAACAGGATCATGGTGCGCTTGGCCAGCGAGGTCCGGCCCCAGGCCTTCTGTGCGAGCGTCGCGGCGCGCACGGCCTCGTCCACCGTAGTGACGTCGCCGAGGGCGAGCTGGGCGCTGACCTCACCGGTGGACGGGTTATAGATCGGCTGGGTGCGCCCGGTCGAACCCTTGGTCTCCGCACCGTTGATCCAGTGCTTCACCGTCGTGTTTGTGGCCGCTTCGTCGGCGACGTTGGGCGTGTCCTGAACAATCGTCATCATCGATCTCGCTTTCTCGGGTCTGCATGGCACAGGTCTGACGTCACAGGTAGTGGCGCTGGTCCTTCTTCTGCTGCTGGTACTCGACGTAGGCCTGGCGGGTACTTTCCAGGCGAGCGGTCTGGGAGACCGGCACGTCCCACCAGGCCGATGCCGGCGGATTGGGCCCGTACAAGTCGGTCTCGATGTAGATGAGGGTCGTGCGAGTGGACGCCGAGGCCGTCCGGTAGGCCACACAGAACTCTTCGATCGTGTGGGCCTCCAGAACGTCGGCGCCGAAGCTTCGCGCGCTGCCGGCCAGGTCGATGGGCATCTTCTCGCCATCGAGTCGGCCCGAGACGTCGTCACGCATCCGGTAGCTCGTGCCGAACCGCTGCGAGCCCCGGGACTCCGACAGTCCGCCGATCGAAGCGAAACCGTGGTTCTGGAGGAGCACGATGATGACCTTGAGGTTCTCCGACACGATCGTCGCGATCTCCTGCGGCAGCATCTGGTAGCCGCCGTCTCCCACGATGGCAACCACCTCGCTGTCCGGCGCGGCCAGCTTCGCGCCCATCGCGGCCGGGATCTCATATCCCATGCAGGAGTAGCCGTACTCGAGGTGGTACTGCCTCGGGGACCGCGCGCGCCACAGCGCCTGCAGGTCGCCAGGCATCGATCCGGCGGCGTTGATGACGATGTCGTCGTCACCCATGAGCTCGTTGAGCGCCCCGAAGACCTCGGTCTGCGCGGGCAGCGGCTGGTGGCCCCGGTGGAAGCACTCGTCGGTGACCTTCGACCAGGCCGCCACGAGCCGGACGACGTGCTGGCTGTAGGACTCCTCGACGCGGTAGCCGCCCAAGGCTTCGGTCAGCGACTGCAGCCCCGCACGGGCGTCGGTCACGACCATCTCGGCGGAGTTCTTCGCCGCGTCGAAGGCAAGGACGTTGAGGTTGACGAAACGCACGTCCGGGTTCCGGAAGACGGTGTGGCTCGCCGTGGTGAAATCGGAGTAGCGGGTGCCGACTCCGATGATCACGTCGGCTTCGGCAGCGAGCGCGTTGGCCGCATCGTTGCCAGTTGAGCCGATACCGCCGACGGATGAGGGATGCTCGAAGCTGATCGCACCCTTGCCGGCCTGGGTGTCGGCGACCGGGATCCCGGTCGCGTCCGCGAAGGCGGTCAGCGCGGCGGACCCCTCGGAGTAGATCACCCCGCCCCCAGCGACCAGCAGTGGCCGCTTCGCGGTACGGATAACTGCGGCGGCGCGGGCCAGCGCCGCGGGCTCGGGCGCAGGGCGGGCCACGTGCCAGACGCGCTTGCGGAAGAACTCCAGCGGCCAGTCGTAGGCCTCGGCCTGTACGTCCTGCGGCAGGCAGATGGTGACGGCGCCGGTCTCGGCCGGGTCGGTGAGCACCCGCATGGCACCCAGCGCGCTCGGGATCAGCTGCTCGGGGCGGTTGATGCGATCCCAGAAGCGGGAGACCGGTTTGAAAGCGTCGTTCACGGAGATGTCTAGGCTGCGGGGGTCCTCGAGCTGTTGGAGCACCGGGTCCGGGAACCGGGTCGCAAAGATGTCCGAGGGCAGGATCAGGACGGGCAGCCGGTCAATCGTGGCCAGCGCGGCGCCAGTGATCATGTTGGTCGATCCCGGACCGATGGAGGCTGTGCACGCGAAGGCCTGCATACGGTTCTTGGTGCGGGCGTAGGAGACCGCCGCGTGCACCATGCCCTGCTCGTTGCGGGCGAGGTAGTACTTGAGCCGGTCCTCCCCCTTCGCTGGGTCGATCTCGTTCTGAAGGAGTGCCTGGCCAAAGCCGGCCACGTTGCCATGTCCGAAGATGCCGAACGCGCCGGCGATAAGCCGCTGCTCCACCCCGTCACGCTCGCTGTACTGGTTTGCGAGGAACCGGACTAGGGCCTGACCAACGGTCAGGCGAACCTTTCCCTCGGCTGCGGTCGTGTCTTCGTTGCTCACTGTGCGTCCCTAGCGGCGGTGTTGGTGGTGGTGGTGAGGGCGGGTCGGGTCATCGGCAGGCGGGGGTCGACGTCCTGGGAGTCCCAGGTGCCACGGATCCAGTGATGGGCCGGGTCGTCGGTCATCAGCCACGTCCCGTCCGCGGCGGGTCCCGCCATCACGTTGAGGTAGTACAGGTCATATCCCGGGGCAGCCATCGACGGTCCGTGGAACCCGTGCGGGGTCAGCACGACGTCACCGGCTCGAACCTCTTCCGACATCTCGATCGGGCGCTCGGCCGTGCCGTACGTCCGGTGGAACGCGAAGCCCGGGCCGTCCGGTCCGGGGCGGACGTCGAAGTAGTAGATCTCCTCGAGTTCGCGCTCCACCTCGGAGTGCACGTCGTGCTTGTGCGGCGGATACGAGGACCAGTTGCCGCCCGGAGTGAGCACCTCGCACACCAGCAGATGGTCGGTGTTGAGGTCGTTGCCGAGGGCGTAGTTGTTGACCTGGCGCGAACAGCTGCCCGCGCCGCGCAGGTCCACCCGGACGTCGCTCACCGGGCGGTAGGAGATCTCCCGTCGGCGGGTGGCCCGAGCCGTGGGGATGGCGAACCGGCCGCCGCGGGCGGAGGTGATAGTCGCGGCCGTCTCGCGGGGGAGATACAGGTAGTCGGTGATCGCGGTGAACACGTCCGGGCGACCAGCCAGCTCGTAGGTGAGCCCCTCCGCCTGTACTGAGCAGCTCCCGCGAAGCGGCAGCACGAGCGCCTCGTCTTCCCCGGTGCTGAGCTCTTGGCTGCCTCCGGCGTCGAGGTCGATCATCTTGATGCCACTGAATCGCCAGCCGGCCCGTTCGGGGGTGATGTCCAGGACGTAGCGATCGTTCGCGGTTTCTCCCGCACGGATCAGGAGGTCGTCGTTCTTCTTCATAGCAGTCCCACCGCGTTGTCGACGGCCGCAGCGACGTCATCACCCGGCGGGTACAGCAGCGATCGGCCGATCACCAGGCCCCGCACGGTCGGCAGGGCGAGAGCCTTGGCCCAGCCCGCCAGAGCGGCGTCGGCGTCTTCAGAGACCTCACCGCCGAGAATCAGAGCCGGCAGGGTCGAGGCCGCCATGACCCGCTCCATCTCCGGCACGTAGGGCAGTTTGAGCCAGGTGTAGGCCGACGTTCGGCCCAGGCCCGAGCTGATCGCGATCGAGGCGATCACGGCGTCGGGGGTGAGGTCGCTGCGGACATCACCGCCCACCCGATGAGAGATGAACGGCTCCACCATGGCAACGACCCGATGGTCGGCGAGCTCGTCGACAGCCCGCGAGCAGGCCTCAATGGTCCGGATCGTTCCGGGATCGTCAAAGTCCATGCGCAGCAGCATCTTGCCGCCGTCCAGGCCGGCCTCGCTGACCCCGCGGGCATCATACCCGGTGAAGCGGTCGTCCATCTCGAAGCTGGCGCCCGCCAGTCCCCCGCGGTTCATCGAGCCGTAGACGAGCTTGCCATCGAGCGCGCCCAGAAGAGTCAGCTCCTCGACGATGTCCGCCGTCCCCAGGAAGCCGTGCACGCCGGGGCGGGAGAGTGCCTCGACGCAGCGGGCGAGCAAGTCCCTGCGGTTCGCCATCGCCATGGGGTCGGAACCGGCCGCGAACGCACCGCGCGCTGGATGGTCGGCGGCAATGATCATGAGCTTGGTATCGGCGTCGCGGGCCATCATGCCCCGGGGGCGGGCGCGCATGACCTCTGCAATGCGCTCGGGCTCGAATGCACGCACCTGGCCGATCTCGTCAATACTGATCATTAAGTGACTCCTTGGTCTGCTTCTGGCTGAACTCAGCGACGTTCTGCTTCTGGTTGAGCTCAGCTACGGGGGTGCCGGCGAGGACCGCCTCGACCTCGTCGGCGGTGGGCATGGCCGTTGAGCAATCGAGCCTGGAGGCAACGATCGCCCCGGCCGCACTCGCGCCGGCCACGATGCGTTGGAGCGACCAGCCGCTGAGCAGGCCGTGGCACAAGGTCCCGCCGAAGGCGTCTCCGGCACCCAGCCCGTTGACGACGTCGATCGCGATCGGGGGCACCACGACACGTTCGTCGTGGGTCTTGGCCAACGTCCCCAAGGGACCCTGCTTGATGATGGCGATCTCGACGCCGGCCTCGAGCAGTGCGTCGGCCGCCCGGTCCGGCTCGCTCTCGCCGACGGCGACCTCGCACTCCTGAAGGTTGCCCACCGCGACGGTGAACTGTCCCAGGCACGCACGGATCTGCTCGGTAGCCTGCGCGTCGGTGGACCAGAACATCGGGCGGTAGTCGAGGTCGAGGACTGTATGACGGGCCCGGTCCCGCGCCGCTAGCGCGGCGTGATGGGCCGAGCGGCTCGGCTCCTGCGAAAGCCCGGTCACGGAGATCCAGAAGAGCCTGGCTCGCCCGATGACCTCCAGAGGCATGTCCTCGGGGCGTAGTTGCATGTCAGGGGCGTTGGGCCGGCGGTAGAAGTAGAGCGGAAAGTTGTCCGGCGGAAAGATCTCGCAGAAGGTGACCGGCGTGGCGAACTGCGGGGTCGTGATCACGAAGTCGTCCGTGACGCCGAGCCGAACCATCTCGCGCCGTACGAATCGGCCGAACGGGTCGTCACCGACGCCGGTGAGCACGGCTGCCGAGTGGCCCAGGCGGGCGGCAGCGACCGCTACGTTCGTCGGGCTGCCGCCGAGGAACTTTCCGAAGGTCTCCACGTCCTCGAGCCCGACACCCGTCTGCAGCGGGTAGATGTCCACCCCCGACCGGCCGATCGCCACGACCTCCACATCTGCCGGCACGGTTCCTCCAGGATGTTCACGTCGTCTTTGGCTTGGNNGGCGACCGTCACGATCGCCGAACTGGGTGACGCCCTACACAAGACTCTGCACGACGTGGTTGATCAAGTCAACTATTTGTCCGAACATTCTGACATTATGCTGGTCGGGCTCAACTTAGTCGAATCAGGCCGTGGCGCTTCGGCGATTTCGTCATAATGTCTTTATGATCGAACCACGTCATCAAGACTAGCCAGTCGACAACGAGGAGCCTGTGGGACATGGCCAGCGAGCAAGCAACGATGCTGCGCATCAACCTCGATCACTCGAGCCCGGTGCCGCTGTACTACCAGATGGCCAAAGCGATCGAGAAGGACATCGAGACCGGCGCACTGGCCCCCGGTGAGCGCCTCGAGAACGAGATCGCCCTGGCAGGACGACTCCGGGTCTCCCGGCCCACGGCGCGGCGCGCCCTCCAGGAGCTGGTGGACCTCGGAATGCTCGTGCGAAAGCGCGGAGTGGGCACCCAGGTCGCACCCGCCCGGGTTCACCGCAGGGTGGAACTCACCAGCCTTTTCGATGACCTGGCTGGCAGCGGTCGCAAGCCGGCCACCACCGTGCTGGAGTACAGCGTCGGACCCTGCGCGCCAGAGGTTTCGGACACGCTCGAGATCCCGCAGGGCGAGGAGGTGGTGACCGTCAAGCGCTTGCGTTACGCCGATGGTGAGCCCCTGGCGCTGATGGTCAACCACCTCGCGCTCGAGATCGCCCCCACGCGTGAGGAGCTCACCGATCTGGGTCTCTACGCAGCGCTGCGCGCGCACGGGATCGAGATCCACATGGCGCAGCAGCAGATCGGCGCCCGCCTGGCAACTGCCGCCGAGGCTCGCATCCTCGACGAGAAGCCGAAGGCGGCCCTCCTGACGATGGAGCGCAAGGCCTTTGACGTTGACGGCCGCGCCATCGAGCATGGCGTGCACATCTACCGGGCATCGCGCTACAACTTCTCAACCACCCTCTTCGCCCAGTAGACGAGCCTCGGGCTGAGACTGTTGTTAGATTGTCAGAACATATGGTTGACAGGCGTCATTCAAGGGCCTTAACTGTGGGTATCGGCCCCGACGCGCTCACCGAGGTGCGCTACCACGGGGGAGTTGCCGAACCCAGCCTGGAGATCCCGTGACACAGACCGACCCGACGCTCACGAGCCGGAGCGCCCCGTCACCGCTGCTGCAGATGACGACGACCACCCCGACCGTTCTGTGGAACGACTCTGCGGATCCGGCCGAGCTGACCGCCGCACTCACCTGGGGTTGCGTCGGTGCGACGTGCAATCCCGTCATCGCCCACAACACGATCAAGAAGCACCCGGACGTCTGGGTGCCCCGCATCCGCGAGATCGCTGAGCGTAGGCCCAACGCGGGAGAGTCGGAGATCGGCTGGCAGGCCGTCAAGGACATGACCGTCGAGGCCGCAAAGCTGCTCGAACCGGCCTTCGAGGAGTATGCCGGCCGCAACGGTCGCATCTCCGTCCAGACCGACCCCCGTCTGCACCGCGACAAGGACGCCCTGGTCGCCCAGGCCCTTGAGTTCAGCGCCCTGGCCAAGAACATCATCGTCAAGATCCCGGCCACGAAGACCGGCATCGAGGCGATGGAGGAGGCCACGTACCGCGGCGTCAGCGTCAACGCCACCGTCTCCTTCACTGTGCCACAGGCCATTGCGGTCGGTGAGGCCATCGAGCGCGGCCTGGTCCGACGCGAGGCCGAGGCCCTGGACGTCTCCGCGATGGGACCGGTCGTCACCATCATGGGTGGGCGCCTGGACGACTGGCTGAAGAAGGTCGTCGCACGGGACGCGATCACCATCGACCCCGGATACCTCGAATGGGCAGGGGTTGCGGCCCTCAAACGCGGATACCACGTCTTCCAGGAGCGCGGCTTCCGCAGTCGCATCCTGTCGGCCGCCTTCCGCAACCACATGCAGTGGAGCGAGCTGGTCGGCGGCGACCTGGTCGTCTCCCCGCCGTTCTCGTGGCAGCAGAAGTTCAACACCAGCGGCATCGACCCCATCTCGCGGATCGACATGCCGGTCGACCCCAAGATCATCGACGCGCTCTCGACGAAGGTTCCTGACTTCAACCGCGCCTACGAGCCGGACGGTATGACCGTCGAGGAGTTCGAGGACTTCGGATCCTGCCGCCTCACCATGCGCCAGTTCTTGGCAGCGGACGCGGACTTGGACGCACTCGTGCGCGACATCATCGTGCCCGCGCCACCAAGTAGCCCGAGCTGACGATTGCTGCCACCTTCCTGGTTGGACTGACGTCTAGAAAGGACTCTGCACCACAGCCGCTCACCTAAGTCAACGTTTTGTCCGAACATTCGGACATTACTATGAATAGATCAACAGAGATACTCTTTATAGGTCAAATTAACGTATGAATGTTAGTACAAATCGTTGACATGATCCCGCATCATCGGACAGGCTGACCAACTTCACATCCCTACAACCGGTTTCGTACCACACATCCAGGCACTGCTTCGCCGAAGCGGTGACAAGCGAAAGGCACCACAACATGATGATCAACACCAAGCGCAGAGCCGTGATGGCCCTCTCGCTGGCCACTGCCCTCTCCCTCGCCGCTTGCTCCAGCAGCGGTGGAAAGCCGAGCGACAGCAGCACCGCCGGCACCGCCGGCAC
>PKWT01000174.1 GCA_003132125.1 Micrococcales bacterium
CAACTGACCTCGAAGCAGCCCTGGCCCCAGGAGGAGTCTTGACGTGGGCGTCGCACCGCTTCGTCCCGAACCACCAGCGAGGACGTCGCCGACCGGCGTTGAGCAGGTGCAAGAAGCACCGTGAGACCCCAGGTATCGCGGAAGAGTGGCCCCGCTGCTGTACTTTGCTGCTGTACCGCTGACAAAGCCGACTCGCGCCCAAGAGCCCGTGTTCATGCACGACGACTGTGGCTGGAAGAGATTGATCAAAGCGCAGCTCGGCCCACCACTCCCAAGGACTTGACCGGCCATGGACGGTAATCGCGTGAATTGGACTGGCACTCCCGGACCTGACCTTGTCGCCGGTTCTACTGCAACGCCAACCCAAATGGCAGGTGCTGCAAGGCCAACGGCTGACCTGGGGACGCCGACACGGATCGTGCTGGTGCGCCACGGTGTCACCGACTTCACTGCTGCCGGCAAGTTGGACGGGCGCGGGGGACCTGACCCTTCGCTGAATGCCGATGGTCGTCGCCAGGCGCATGCTGCAGCTGTTGGAGTTCGGGCACTGGTTGGCAGCAGTTCAGCGCACATCGTCACTTCGAGCCTGAAACGAGCGATCGAGACGGGTACTGCGATCGCGGAGGAGCTCGGCGTTCGAACGCAGATCGACGCGGACTGGGACGAGCAGAGTTTCGGCGATTGGGATGACAAGAGTGTGGGCTTCTTGGCAGCGCGGCACTCGCAGGAGCTCTTGCGTTTTCGGGCGGATTCGCACTACTCACGGCCCGGCGGGGAGGCACACGTTGATCTTCAGGCCCGTGTGTTGGCCGCCTTCGAACGGGCCACGGCGGCCGGAGGCACCGTGGTTGTGGCCAGTCACCGCAAACCGATCGTGACGGTCCTGGCGCACCTGCTGGGGATCCCCTACGAGCGGATCTGGCGGATCGCCACGGCTCCAGCCTCCCTGACATCCGTCGAGGTCTGGGCCGATGGGGGCATGTCGGTTGCTTTTGTCAACGACACCGGCCACCTGCGCTGAGCCGTAGCAGCCGTCGGTTATCGCGGGCCTGTGGAATCAGTGCCCCATTGGATCAGCAGCTCTTGTGCACCCACACGCACATACGAGGGACCAGCCGAGCCGGTCGGGCGCTAACGACTGCGCTGTTTCCCGTCCGCACGTACTCATCGGCTCACCGTCACCAGGAGTGCCGCCGCGGTCAGCGCCGCGGCGAAGGACACTTCGATGACGGCACCGAGCACGTCGCCGGTGATGCCGCCGAAACGTCGGGTGGTCCGGTAGATCACCGCGAGACCGCCGACAGCAGCAGCGCCGGCCACGACCGGACCCGTCCACCAGGTTGAACCTGACCAGTGGGAAACCAGTGCCGCGACGCCAAGCAGCAGAACGAAGCCCAACGCCACCATGCCGCGATGAACCGAGCCCGCGACGGTTGCACCCAGTCCATCTGGACGGGCGGACGGCACACCGGCGGCGCAGCCCCATGCCAGCAGCTGTCTGCTCGCGAGAAGGCTGAGACAGGCCAGGACCACCCCGCGCCCGGTGCCCAACAACGAGGCCAGTGCCGCAGCGTCGACCAGAAGCACGAGGACAACTGCAGCGACGCCGCTGGGACCGATGTTGCCCCGGCGCATGACATCCAGCGCCTTGACGCGGTCGTAGCTTGCCGACAACCCGTCAGCGGTGTCGGCCAGACCATCCAGATGCATGCCTCGCGTGGCGAGGGTGATTGCGACCAGCGTCGCCGCGGCCGCCACGAGTGGGGGTACCGGGAGCTCACGAACAAACCAGCCCCAGAGGAGCAGCACGCAGACCAGTGGGATCTGCGTGAGCGGAGCAAGAGCCATCGCCCTTCCCGCGACCTGTCGGTCGATGCGGGTGGGAGCCGGCACCGGAATGGCGGTCAAGGTGCCGAACGAGAGCTTGAGCGCGTCGAGCATCACTGGCCCACCACTGGGCAGCCGGAGAGATCCAGGACACGGCCCGCGACCACCAGGAAGACATGGTCACTAACGGCACTGACTGCGGCGTTGAGCCGCCCGAGCTCGTCGCGGAACATCCGGCCCGACGAGGTACTCGGCACAACCGAGAGACCGACCTCGTCGGTAACCAGGACGACGTCGACCATGGCCGAGCCCAGGGCTTCGAGCAGGCGCGCAGTCTCTTCCTCCACATGAGACGCCGCCACTCGGTGATCCGCCCAGGCGTCGATGTCGTCGATCAGATGGGTCAGCCAGGTCGACAGAGCGTCGATGAGGACCGGATGGTCAGCCGCGCGGATCACATCGGCGAGCTCGGCTGTCTCCACAGTTGACCAGTTTGCCGGTCTGCGGGCCTGATGCAGCGAGATCCGCTCTGCCCATTCGGGATCGAAATCGTCCGGCACCGCCCCCGGTGCGACGTACTTGACCGTCGGGTACCCGCGTAGGAGATTCTCGGCATACCGGCTCTTGCCGCTGCGAGAGCCACCGAGAACAAGAGTCACGCTCATCGGGGGCTCCTTCGGGGACGTTGGGCGATGGCCGGACCGCATGGACCGGGCGTGGGGGACACGCTACCCAGCCGACTACCGTTGCCAGGCAGACAGTGACGCGGCAGCACCGTTGACGAAGGAGGCACAGGTGGCTATTCCGGCTCGGGCCGCTGGGCTCGTCCTTGGGTATGCAGCCGATCTCGCCTTCGCCGACCCACGTCGCGGTCATCCGGTGGCCGGGTTCGGGCAGGCGGCGTCGTCTCTGGAACGGGCATGCTGGGCCGACAAGCGGAGGCGCGGCGCGGCATACACGGGGGTGCTTGTCGGCGGTGTCGCTGCCCTCGGCTGGATATCACAGCGGGCCACACGGGGCCGACCCGTGGCGGAGACGGCGATCGTCGCAGTGGCAACGTGGGTCGTCCTGGGTGGGCGCAGCCTGGCCGTTGAAGGATCCCTGATGGCCCAGATGCTTGAGAACAATGACCTGCCGGGCGCGCGGGACCGCCTCGGCCACCTGTGCGCCCGGGATGCCACCGGCCTGCCGGCCAACGATCTGGTGCGCGCGAGCGTGGAGTCGTTGGCGGAGAACACCTCTGACGCCGTCGTTGCTCCCCTGCTGTGGGGAGCGGTCGCCGGTGTGCCTGGGTTGCTCGGTTATCGGGCGGCCAACACGCTGGACGCCATGGTGGGATACCGATCCGAACGCTATGTGCGCTTCGGGTGGGCCTCGGCGCGACTGGATGACCTGCTCAATCTGGTGCCCGCCAGGGTCGCGGCTGCCCTGACGGTAGCCGCGGCCCCCATGGTCGGTGGGCGCAGCGCTGATGCGTGGCGCATCTGGCGCAGGGACGCTTCCCGACACCCCAGCCCGAACGCTGGCGTGGTGGAGGCGGCAAGTGCCGGTGCCCTGGGCGTGACCATCGGTGGCTCGAACACCTACGACGGGTCGTTGGAGGACCGGGGGACACTGGGCGACGGGCCTGCTGTGGTGGTGGCGGATCTGTCACGGTCTGTGCGGCTGTCGCAGGTCGTGGGATTCGGGGCGATGCTGGTGGCAGTCGGTGTAGCAGTCGTGAGGAGAGGCCGTGGCTAAAGGGCTGCTTGTGGCGGGCACCAGCTCAGATGCCGGCAAGAGCCTGGTGACTGCGGGGTTGTGCCGCTGGCTGGCCCGCCAGGGTGTCTCGGTGGCACCGTTCAAGTCGCAGAACATGTCCAACAACTCGATGGTCTGCGGCGACGGGTCGGAGATCGGCCGGGCGCAGTGGGTCCAGGCCGTTGCCTGTGGCGTGGAGCCCGAGGCCGCAATGAACCCGGTGCTGCTCAAGCCTGGGTCGGACCGCGGTTCGCATGTCGTACTCATGGGCCGATCCTGGGGGAACCTGGAGGCCGGAGAGTGGGCGACGGGCCGAAAGGTGCTGGCGCAGAGCGCATTTGAGGCCTTTCGCGACCTGTCGTCGCGGTTCGACGTCGTCATTGCTGAAGGCGCAGGTAGCCCCGCAGAGATCAACCTGCGCGAGGGTGACTACGTCAACATGGGCCTGGCTCGGGCCGTGGATCTGCCGGTGGTCGTCGTTGGTGACATCGACCGCGGCGGTGTGCTGGCCGCTATGTACGGCACCTTGGCCTTGCTTGACGAGGCGGACCAGGCCCACATCCGCGGCTGGATCGTCAACAAGTTTCGCGGAGACCTGTCGCTTCTCGAGCCGGGCCTGCGGATGCTCGAGGAGCGCACATCGCGCCCGGTGCTGGGCACTTTGCCCTTCCTGTACGACGTGTGGCTTGATGGTGAAGATGCTCTGGCGATATCGGGATGGTCGGGTGGCTCCTCGGCGGGGAAGCTAGCCGAATCTGCTGTTGGCGCAACGCTTTCGGTCGCTGTGGTCCGGTTCCCCAGAGTCTCCAACGCCACCGACGTGGACGCACTGGCCGCAGAGCCCGGTGTCGATGTCCGGGTGACCGCCGACCCCGAGGTCGTGGCGCGGGCGGACCTGGTGGTGCTGCCGGGGTCCCGTGCGACATTGTCGGATCTGGAGTGGATGCGCTCTCGGGGGCTGGACAAGGTAGTGCTCTGGCGGGCTGCGACCGGACGCCCGGTACTCGGCATCTGTGGTGGATACCAGATGCTCGCCGAAAGCATCGATGACTCCGATGGCGTTGAGTCCGATTCTGCCCAAACGGTTGCGGGGCTTGGGTTGCTCCCGATCCGGGTGCGATTCGAAGCGGACAAGCATCTGGGACGACCGGTGGGTCAGTGGCGCGGAAACGCGGTAACGGCATACGAGATCCACCACGGGGTGGCCGCGCGCACGCCCGACGGTGTTGACGCGGAGCCGTTCCTTGATGGCTGGCAAAGCGGGTCGGTGTGGGGGACGACCTGGCACGGAGCCCTGGAGAACGACGGATTCCGTCAGGTGTTCCTGACCGAGGTTGCGTCCCAGGCGGGCGTGCGCTGGCGGGCCGACCCCAATTCGGAGGGGTTTGCCACGCGACGCGAGTCCATGCTTGATCGCCTCGCCGACGCTGTCGAGCACCATCTGGACACTCCGGCTTTGTTGGCGCTTGTCGGCATCGATCTCTGAGAAGAGCTCACCGCCTACGATCTTCGAGTGACTGCACCCGAGACAACGCCGATCTTCCCCGAGACGACGCTTGCGGCGGAAAATCTGATCCTGCGCCCTTTCACACCGACCGATGCGGATGACGTCACCGAAGCATGCCAGGACATTGAGACACTGCGCTGGCTGCCACTGCCACGGCCGTATACCCGGGCGAACGCCGAATGGTTCATCGGCACCTTCGGACCTGGCCAGCGCGAGTCCGGAGCCGGCATCGTGTTCGCCATCGAGTTGGCTGGGAGACTGGCTGGTGCGATCGATCTCAAGCAGGTCAACTGGGCGGCCAGGGTCGCCGAGGTGGGCTACTGGGTGGCGCCGTGGGCTCGTGGCCGCGGAGTTGCCGCTCAGGCCACCCGCGCGCTTTCCGAATGGGCAATCCGCGACCACGGCTTCGAGCGGGTCCAGCTGTTCGCCGCTACCGGGAACGCGGCGTCCCAGCGAGTTGCGGAGAAGGCAGGATTCGTGCGCGAGGGTGTGGCGCGCAACGCGTGCTGCGTGCCCGACGGCCGGGCGGACATGGTCCTCTTCTCGCTGGTCCCGGAGGACCTGAAGGAAGCTGGTCCAGGGATCAGCGCGCCGGCCGCCGGGTTGCACCCCGAGGACTCCACCAGCATGACGGCGTCCTCCGAGCGGTCTGCGTCCCCTGGGCACGACATAGCGCTCGTCGGGATTGGTGCCGACGGCTGGTCGGGTCTGACGATGCCGGCCAGGGCCCGAATCGAGATGGCAGGGGTGCTTATCGGTGGCCAGCGTCAGCTCGACCTGTTGCCCGGCACCATCGCAGCGGAGCGGGTTCCATGGCCTTCCCCGCTGCGGCCATTCGTTGCCGAGCTGGTCTCCCGCTATCGCTCGCGGGGATTGGTCGTCCTGGCCAGCGGCGACCCGATGTTCTTCGGCATCGGTCGCGCGCTGGTTGAAGAGGTCGGGCCGCAGAGTCTGCTGGTGCTG
>PKWT01000137.1 GCA_003132125.1 Micrococcales bacterium
GCCCCTCGATGGTGGTAACCCCGCCGTCGATCACGTAGGCGCGGTCTGTCACCTTCAATGCAGCGCGGGCGTTCTGCTCCACCAGTAACACGGTCGTGCCCTGGTCCCTGATCTCACTGATGACCTGCATCACCTGGGCCACGATCAGCGGGGCCAATCCCATCGAGGGCTCATCGAGCATCAGCATCTTGGGTCCGGCAACAAGTCCCCGGCCGATCGCCAGCATCTGCTGCTCGCCGCCGGACAGCGTCCCGCCTTGCTGCATCCTGCGTTCCCCGAGCAGCGGAAGCAGCGCGAAGACCGTCTCAATTCTTTTCGCAACCACTGCATGGTCCTTGACCAGGAAGCCACCCAGCTGAAGGTTCTCCAGCACGGTGAGGGTGCTGAATATGCGCCGCCCCTCTGGCACGTGAATCAGACCGGCCCCCACGACGTCCCACGGGTGAGCCTTGGTGATGTCGGCGCCGTTGAACGTCACTCTCCCGGAGTGCGACTTCACCAAAGCCGATGCCGTGGACAGCGTCGTCGTCTTGCCTGCGCCATTGTTGCCGAGGAGCGCGACGATCTCGCCCTCCGCGACCGTCAGACTGAGGCCGGACAGCGCCTGGACTTTGCCGTAGAACACCTGGACGTTGTCGAACTCAAGCATCGCCATTGCTCTGCGCCCCCTCGTCATCCTTGCCGAGGTAGGCCTCGATCACAGCTGGGTTCGCCTTGACCTCGGCCGGCGTGCCCACCGCAATCTCCCGCCCGAAGTTCATCACGATGATGCGTTCGGACAGCTCCATCACCAGGCCCATGTCATGTTCGATCAGAACAATCGAGGTTCCCAGGTCGCGAATGCGCCCACAGAGCACAAGCAGCTGCTGCTTCTCCGAGTAGTTGAGCCCTGCGGCTGGCTCATCGAGGAGCAGCAGCTCTGCCTTCCGGGCCAGAGCCCTGGCAATCTCGACCCGTTTCTGCTGACCGTAGGACAGGTTCCGAACCGGGACTCCGCGGGCGCCCTCGAAGCCGACGAAGTCGAGCCAGTAGTTCGCCTCGTCGGTGTACATCGCTTCGCTGCGCTTGAACCGGGGAGTGTGCAGGATCGCGTCCGCCCAGTTCTGTCCGCCATACAGGTGCATCCCGGCGCGCACATTGTCGAGCACTGTCAGGTCCGGGAAGAGTCGAAGGTTCTGGAACGTCCGCGTCACGCCGACTGCGGCAATGTCTGCCGGCCGTTTTCCAGTGGTCTCGAGCCCCTTGATCCGGACTGATCCGGAGGTCGGCCGGTAGAAGCCGGTGATGCAGTTGAACGCAGACGTCTTGCCCGCACCGTTCGGGCCGATCACCGCGATGATCTCCCGCTCATGAGCCGAAAAACTCAGCCCGTCAACGGCCTTCACGCCGCCGAACGCGACTTGGAGGTCCTTGACCTCAAGTACCGCGGTCATCGGCCCTGCTCCGTCGCCACTGCGGGGGGATCGACGTCAACGGTCGCACGTTCCCGTTCGTACCCGCGGGCCGGCCAGAAGCCCTGCGGGCGGAACACCATGACGACCACGAGCAACAGGCCGAAGACCAGGTAGCGGTTTGAAGCGAAGTCCCGCAAGAGCTCAGGCAGCAGGCTGATGACCAGGGCGCCGATCACGACACCGCGCATGTTGCCCATCCCGCCGAGCACGACCGCCATCAGCACCAGCGCCGACTGGAGGAAGATGAAGCTCTGAGGCGAAACCGCGGACAGGTGCGCGGCAAAGAGCACTCCGCCCAGACCTCCCCAGATGGCGCCGAAGATGTACGCGAGCAGCTTCACCTTGTAGGTGTGGATGCCCATCGCCTCGGCGGCGTCCTCGTCCTCGCGCACGAACCGCCAGGCCCGGCCGAGCCGAGATTTTCCCAAGCGTGCCGAAGCAAGCACAAACAGCGAGACCACGAGCACCGTGAGGTAGTAGAGGACCGCGGGGTTTTCCACGTCCAGCCCGCCGATCTTCAGCAGACCGGGGATGCCGAAGATACCCGAGGGGCCGCCGGTCACGCTCAGGTTGTTGGCTGTGATGCGCGTGATCTCACCGAAGCCCAGGGTGACGATCGCCAGATAGTCGCTGCGCAGCCGCAGTGTCGGCGCCCCGATGATCAACCCGGCCAGGATTGTCATCACCAGCACCGCCGGAATCGTGAAGAGAAGCGGCAGCTCGAAGCTCTTGGAGATGATGCCCGCGGTGTACGCGCCAACCGCCATGAAGGCGATGTACCCCAAGTCAAGCAAACCGCAGTAACCCACCACAATATTCAACCCGGACGCGAGCAGCACAAAGATCGCCGCCGTGGTCATCACATTGAGTGAGTATGGCGACGCGGTGACGAATGGGGCAAGCAATGCGGCCGCGAGCGCGACCCAGCCAATCAGCCGGCTCTCAAGAAGCCGTGAGATCGGTGACCTGGGCGGACCTAGCCGCTGCGGTGCCAAAGTGGCGTCGACGTTCTCACTCATGCTACATACGCTCCGTTACTCGCTCGCCGAGAATGCCCGTCGGCCGCAACGTGAGGAACAGGATGAGCACGGCGAAGGAGAAGACGTCACGCCACTGTCCGCCGAACCATTGGCTGCCAAAAGCCTCGACAAAACCAAGCACGAGACCGCCCAGCATCGCCCCCTTGATATTGCCGATGCCGCCGATGACAGCGGCGGTGAAGGCCTTGAGGCCAATGATGAACCCCATCAGAAAGTCGATCTTGCCGTAGTAAGCGCCCGCCATCACGCCAGCGGCTCCAGCCAGTGCCGACCCGATGAAGAAGGTGCGGGTAATCACCGCGTTGACGTTGATCCCCATCAGCAGCGAGGCGTTCGAGTCCAGCGCGATCGATCGCATGGCGCGCCCGGTGGAGGTCTTCTGGATGTAGAAGTTCAAGGCGACCATGAGGCCGGCGGCGATCAGCATCAGGACGATCTGTGGCAGCGACGCTCGTGCCCCGAGAACCTCGAACACCCCGCCCTCCAGACGAATCGGGTACGCACGCGGATTCGGGCCGGCAATAGCCGCGATGCCGTACTCGAGCGAGAACGAGACGCCGACGGCGGAAATCAGCACGGCCAGTCGAGGTGCGCCTCGCAGGGGGCGGTAGGCCAGGCGTTCGATGAGGACACCCGCCCCACCAGTGATCAGCATGCTCACCAGCAGCACGATCAGAAGCGCGCCCAGCGAGAGAGAAGCCGGGATTCCACCCATGGAGGTCAACAGGGCAAAACCGATGAAGGCGCCGAGCATATAGATGTCGCCATGGGCGAAGTTCAGGAGCTTGATGATGCCGTAGACCATGCTGTAGCCAAGCGCGATCAGAGCGTAGAACGAGCCGACGAACAGCCCGTCCCAGATGAGTTGAGTCATGAGCTCCTGCCTCGTTCAGCGATGGTGACGGATGCCGCACGAGCTCGCGCGGCATCCGTCACCGTGGATCAGGGCTGCAGGGCGTTGAGAATGAACTTGCCGTCCTTGATCACAAGGATGACGAAACCACCGCTGGACAGGGTGTGCTCCGGGGTGAACTTCAGCGGGCCCGAGAACATGGAGAAACCGTCGATGGCCTCCAGAGCCTTGATGATGTCAGCGCCCTTGGTGCTGCCAGCATCCTCGATCGCCTTGGCCGCAAGGCGGACCGCGTCATACGACTGGGTCGAGTACGGACCAGGGTCAGCGTTGAACGCCGCCTTGTAGTTGGCGATCCACCTCTCGGCACCCTTGATGGTATCGGGCGTTTGCGTCATCGTCGCGAACACGCCTTCTGCGCCTGCCCCGGCGATCTTTGGAAGGGAAGGATCGACACTGCCGTCGGCGACCATGACCTTGCCAGTGAAACCAGCCTTCTTCAGCTGGTTGATGATCAAGCCGCCCTCCTGGTAGTACCCGGTCCAGTACACCAGTGCAGGGTTCTTGGCCATGATGGCGCGGACCACTGCTGAGTAGTCGCTCTCACCAGCGGTCACCGAGGTGTTCAGAAGAACCTTGACCGATCCATCGGCGACGATCTGGGCCTGGGTCTCGGTGGTGATGTCCTTCGAGTAGCTCGTGTTGTCATCGACCAGAGCGACCGTGGTAAAGCCTGACTTCTTCATGAAGGCGAGCGCCGTCGTCGACTGCTGCTTGCCGGTGCCGTTGATCAAGAACACGTTGGCGAGCCCCTGCTTGACCAGATCCTGCGAGTTCGCAGCCGGGATGATCATCGGGATGTTCGCCTTCTGGAAGATTGGCAACGTGGGCAGCGTGGCGCCCGAGCAGTAACCGCCCACCGAAACGACCACTCCGGCGGAGACGACCTTGTTGGCGCTCGCGACCGCTTGCTGCGCGTCGCACGCCTCGTCCTCGACCATGAGCTCAAGCTTGCGTCCCTTCAGGACGCCGCCAGCCTTGTTGATCTCGTCGACAGCAAGCTGGGCGCCGTTCTTCATGTACGCGCCGGTGGGCGCACTGCTCCCCGAGATGGGCACAACCATGCCCAGCTTGACAGGGCCGGACGGGGTTGCAGCCCCGCTGGCCCCACTGCTGAGCAAACCGCCACCGCATCCGGCTGTCGTGAGGACCATCGCCGCGCCGATAACGAGCAGGACCGTTTTCCGGGTTCCAGTTTTCATGGCATCTCTCTCCTTGAGGTGACAATCGGGTAGCTCCGCGCAATACGACCGTCAGATCACACTCGGATCACGCCAGTGCAATATGACATGTCACACAGGTTTGAGTCAACGATCCGGGGAGTTTCCTGCCCACCAGCCGATCACATGCCCAAGATGTTTGATGGTCAGCGCCTCGAGCGCCGCGCCGTCCCTGCGGTCCAGCAGGTCGAGCATGACGTGGTGTTCGCGCGCGGACTCGGGGAGCTCCTCGCTCATCGTCATCCGGGCCAGGTTGACCATTCGGGTCTGCAAGCGGAGCTCGCGGACCATGTCGACCAGCCGCGCGTTTCCGTGGAGGTCGAGCAGCCCCAGATGAAAGTCACGGTCGCCCTCGATGAAGCCGGTGAGGTTGGCGTTCTCGGCGTGAACGACGATCTGCTGGGCGAGCAGGCGCCACTGGGGCAGGCTCTCGGTCGGGAAGCTCTCGGCAAGTGCGCGCATTGCGGGCGCCTCGATCAGCTGGCGCAGCTCGACGATCTCCCGAAGATCCTGCTCGCTCACCTCGGTGACGCGGAATCCCTTGTTGCGAACAGATGCCACGAACCCCCGCTGCTCGAGGTCGAGCATCGCCTCACGGACCGGGGTGGCCGAGACGGCGAACTGGCTCGCGAGCGTGGGCACGGAAACGAGCGTCCCAGGGGCGAGCTCACCGGAGATGATGGCGGCCGACAGGGACTCGGAGATCCGGTCCCGCAGACTCGCGACCTCCTCCACCTTGCGAATCGCTGACTCGGCCATGATCTCCTCACCTCACGCTAGACGGAACCCGGGGTGGGTCCGGCTGCTCGCACGATTCACCTTGGCTCACTAGTATCCATGATATGTGCCATATTATGAGGGAAGTTCGCACAACGGACTATCACACCGCCGGTGAGCCCTTTCGAATAGTGACCGAAGACGCTCCCCAGATCGGCGGCGAGACGGTTGCCGAGCGACGCATCCGCGCACTGGGCTCCCCCGAGATCGACGGGTTGCGAACACTGCTCTGCCGGGAGCCGCGCGGGCACGCCGACATGTACGGCGCCTTCATCGTCCCGGCCGACGACGACGGCGCGGACTTCGGCGCCCTGTTCTGGCACAACGACGGGTACTCCACGGCTTGCGGGCACGGCACCATCGCTCTTGGTGTGTGGGCCGTGCAAACCGGCCGAGTCGACTCGGAAGCCAACGGAGTCACCCCCGTCACCATCGACGTCCCCTCAGGGCGGGTGGTTGCCCATGTGAGGCAGGATGCGGGCACCGTGACCGGTGTGGTCTTCGAGAACGTGCCGTCATACCCGGTCGCCCGCTCAGTCGACTTGGACACCTCGGTCGGCCGAGTCAGCGTCGACCTCGCATTTGGCGGCGCGCTGTACGCCTGCGTCGAAGCGTCCGAGCTCGGACTTGAGGTGACACCGGAGAACACGGAGCGGCTGACGACGATCGGGCGGGAGATCAAATGGGCCCTGAATGACAGCGAGCTGGCCCGCCATCCAGATGACGACCGACTCAGCGGGGTCTACGGCACCATCATCTTCGACGACCTCGGCGACACCTTGAACGGACCCCACCAGCGCAACGTCACAGTGTTCGCCGACGGCCGGATCGACCGATCACCCTGCGGGTCCGGGACCGCGGCGCGACTCGCCCTGCTGGCCGACTCTGGCCGACTCGGCCCCAATCAGGTCCTCACCC
>PKWT01000354.1 GCA_003132125.1 Micrococcales bacterium
GTTTCTGTACTGCGTTAAAGCCACCGGCTACGCCGGCGGCAGCGCAGCCTCCGAGCGGGCATGCGGCCTTCGGCCGGTCCCGCCCCGCGCCGCACCTCACGGCAACGACTGCGCGCCACATGTCCTTCGACGATCTCGCGGATGGAGTGCTCACAACGTGCTTAAGGACCGCCGGATGCCGTTCCCCCGGGTTTGTCAAAGGAAACGTAATTAGTTGTCCATTCCGGAGTCGGACCAAAGGTCACGGACCTACGGTGACCGGATGATGGGGATTTGGGATCGATCGGTCTTCTTACGTTGGTGTCGCTCTGCCGGGATGTTCCGGCCAGACTCACCGCGCGCGGTCGCGAGCCGCCTGGCCCGGCTACGGATCCGCCGCGTCGCCGATTCACCCGTCATCACGGGTCCGTCGGTCGCCCACATCACAGGAGACAAGCCTTGCTCCCTCATTGCGACAATTAAGGCTTCGACGTGAACCCACGATCGAGGGGTGTCCGCGTGACTTCTGTTGTGCCCTCCTTGGTCAGGCATCCAGTTGCAGTTCCGGTGGGCCTGGCACTGCTGGCGGTCGCGCTGCTCGGTGGCGTCGCATCTGTCGCGGTCCACGAAGAGAACAACACGGTCCAGAGTGCCGCGCAGCTGCGCGTTCGTTCCAATCGTGATGCGGCGGTGCGGGCACTGATGCGCCAGACCGACGACTTCAAGCTCACGGTGGCGACCTGGGCGGCGAACAAGCCAGTCATCGACAGCCTCCGTGCGCCCACACCCGCGTCGCTGGGTGCGGTGGAGGACCAGCTGTCGGCGCTGGCGCGCAGCAAGAACTCACCGGCGGCATTCGTGTCCGACACCCGGGGGCGGAACTTTGCGATCTACCCGACCCAACCTGAGCTGACCGGGTATGACTTCTCGTTCCGGGACTGGTTCCAGGGCGTGTCCCGAACAGGGCAGCCGTACGTGTCGGCGGCCTACCGCTCGGCCGCGACCGGGCATCCGCTGGTCGTCGGGGTGGCCGCCCCGGTGCTCGACGGGTCCCGACGCGTCGGGTATGTCGCCGTCTTGTGGCAGCTCGACTCGGTCCGCTCGGTGATCAAGGGGTCCCAAAGGGACGACGGCGTCACGATCACTGTGACCGACCAGCACGGTCAGCCGCTGACCGGCACCCTGAGCTTCGACGACCGTGGGGAGCCCCTGCAGGCGGCGCCCTCCGCGACGACCAAGCAGGCGCTCGCGGGGCGATCCGTCAGCACCGTCCGCGACGGGATGTTCGAGGCGGCCGGGCCTGTGCCGGGGCTCGGCTGGACGGTCACGGCCGCACTGCCGTCCTCGGTCGCCCTCGCCCCAACCGGCGTCTTCCAACGCAGTCTGGGCGGCACCTTGGGCGTGGCCCTGTTGCTCGTGCTGCTGGCCACCGTGCTGGCGTTGCGGTTCGCCCTGCGCCGGGCCGCTGACCGGGCCGCCCTGCGGGACAGCGAGGAGCGGCTGCGGCTGCTGGTGGATGGCACCTATGACTACGCGATCTTCATGCTCGACCCCCATGGGCGGATCGCGACCTGGAACCTGGGCGCGCAGCGGATGAAGGGCTACACCGAGGCCGAGGCCGTCGGTGAACACTTCTCGATCTTCTACACCGACGAGCAGCGCGCCGCCGGGGACCCAGACCTGGACCTGGAGCTGGTTCTCAAGAATGGCCGCCAGGAGGAGGAGGCCTGGCGGGTCCGCAAGGACGGCTCGCGGTTCTGGGCCAACGTCATCCTCACCGCCCTGCGCGACGAGCATGGTGCCCTTCGTGGATTCAGCGAAGTCACACGAGACCTCACCGAACGCCAGAAGACCGAGGCTAAGTTCGAGGGCCTGTTGGAGGCAGCGCCTGACGCCATGATCGGGGTGGACCGCAGCGGGGTGATCCGGTTCGTCAATCGCCAGAGTGAGTCGTTGTTCGGCTACGAGCGCGACGACCTACTCGGCCAGCCCATCGAGACGCTGGTAACGGAATCGTTCATGGCGGTCCACCCCGGGCACAGGGCCGTCTATCTGGCCGACCCACAGACCCGGGCCATGGGATCGGGTCTTGAGTTGAGCGGGCGGCGACTGGACGGCACCGAGTTCCCGGCGACCATCAGCTTGTCCTCCATCGAAACCGAAGACGGGCTGTTGGTCATCGCAGCGGTCCGCGACATCACCGAACGCCAGCTAGCTGACCAGGTCCTGCGAGACAGCGAGGAGCGCTTCCGGCGGGTCTTCGACGAGGCGCTCATCGGCAACTTCCTGGTGAACAGCCACGGCGCGATCATCCGCGTCAACGCCACCCTGGCCCACCTGCTGGGCCGTGAACCTCAGGAGCTGATCGGACGGCCGCTGGTCTCCCGCTTCGAGGACGAGGCAGACCAGCTTCGCATCCTGAACCTGATCGTGGCCGGCGAAGGCGAGTTCCGCGCCGAGATGGCCCTTGGCGGCGCCGAGGGCCGATCCTTGTGGGGCCTGGTCGCGCTGTCCTGGATGCATGAACATGACGGCGAAAGAGTCCTGCTCGCCCAGATTGAGGACATCACCGCCCGACGCGCAGCCGAGCAACGGCTCACCGAGCTCGTTGTACACGATGAGCTCACCGGCCTTCCCAACCGCCGGTTGCTCATCCAACGCTGCGAAGAGGCCTTCGCCCGGGCCAGGTCGGGCCGAAGCGACACCTCCATCATCGCGGCCTTCTTCATCGACCTGGACGGGTTCAAGCCCATCAACGACACCGCCGGTCACGACACCGGCGACCAGATCCTGATCGCCATCGCGAACGACCTACAGGCCGCGCTGCGACCCACCGACACCGTGGCACGCGTCGGCGGCGACGAGTTCGTCGTCCTGCTCGAGCACGACGACGGCCTGGCCTACCTGCGCACCGTGGCCGACCGCATCACGGCCGTCATCCGTCGCCAGGTCACCACCGACACAGATTCCATGGCCCTCTCCGCCAGCGTCGGTATCGCCCGCGTCGACCTCGCCCGCGAACCCGACGTGAGCCCCGAGCAGCTGCTGCGCCGCGCCGACGCGGCCATGTACCGGGCGAAGGAACGCGGCAGGGACCAGTACGACGTCTTCGACACTGACCTGCACGAGCGCACCGAGGCCCGACAGGCACTCGTGCACGCGATCCGAGACGGCCTACGCGAGGACCGGGTTGCTCTGGTCTTCCAGCCCGTCGTGGACGTCGACAGCAACCTGGTTGTTGGCGCCGAGGCCCTGATGCGCCTCAGCAACGCCGAGGGACATCTCCTGCCCACCCTGCCGGCCATCATCGCCGCCGAGGCCGCCGGGCTGGCCGAGGCTGTCGGTGACCGGGTCCTGCACCTGGCCCTTCGCGAGGCACGCACCTGGCCCGAACACATGACCATCGCGGTCAACATCAGCGCCCGCGAGCTCACCGGCCGCGACCTGCGCAGCCGCGTCGAACGAGCTCTGGCCCGACACGACTTCAACCCCACGCGGCTGATCCTGGAGATCACCGAGTCGTCCATCCTCCGTGCCGGACCCGCCGCCCTCGCCGAGCTCGAGATGCTCCGCCACCTGGGGGTCCAGGTCGCAATCGACGACTTCGGGACCGCCTACGCCACCTTGCAGAACCTCACGATCCTGCCTGTCGACGTCCTGAAGGTCGACACCACCTTTACCGCCGGCCTGCCCCACCAGCGCACCCACACCGCCATCGTGCACGGCATCGCCTCGATGGCCTATGAGCTCGACATCCCCTGCATCATCGAAGGCGTCGAGACCGAGGCGCAGCTCGAAGCGATCCGGGGCATGGCGGTCCACGCACAGGGCTGGTACTGGGGCAAACCCCAGGGAGCCGGACACATCCCGATTCTCAACCCTGTGTCCCTGCCTCTGTGACGATCCTGAGTGACCCGATGGCTGCAAGAACGATGAACCACCTGGGCATTCGGCGCGCGATTGAATCTTGAGGGAGCTAGACCAAAGGAGCATTCGAGATGGGTCGATCTCCAACATTCGGCAGGACACGCCCTGCTGTTCAAACGTGCTTAGCGCGCGGTGACCAAGCCCTCCTTGGGACCGAGGAGGCCCGTACTCCAGAAAAGTACGGCAACGATCCCAGCACCAGCCGAGCATGAGAACCGCCGATTGTGCCGCGCAGGTGCTCAGCGACAGCAGACACCGAGTCAGCCGCGAGTTTGCAAGCATGAGGTCCTCTGGCCCGACGGCTTGTCTGGAGGTGAAGAACAGAAAGTGGCGATAGATCTGCCCTGATACGCGCTTTCGCCGGCCGGCTTACAAGCGGCTGGGGACGAGGGGGAGGGGGCGCGCGCAGCCAACTCACGCAAGGCCCCCAGGCCCCCAACTCTGAACTGGGCACAGGCTAGAACCCGCGCAAGGACCATGACGGATTAAGTATCTGGAGCGCGATTGCTCGCCTCTAGAGATGCTGGGCTACTACCAGCCCCGAGACTTCCACGTTCACGGCTAACCCTGGCGTGGGCTAACGATCAACGAACGATCCCTGGCGGGCACTCACGGTCAGTCAGGGGC
>PKWT01000453.1:0-219 GCA_003132125.1 Micrococcales bacterium
CGACCTGATGTCTGCGGTGCCGCGGCCGACGGCCCCGACCGGAGGGATGTTGCGCACCACGTCCGGCAGCAACGGCAGGTGGTATCGGCTCATCAGCGCGGTTGCCAGTGGTGGCGACACGGTGATCACCCGTTCCGCCGAGCTGACGTACTCCTGCTCCAGGTCCGACCACGCGGCCACGACGCGGGCTGTCCGGCCGCCGTACTGGGACAAGCCGGC
>PKWT01000453.1:315-7308 GCA_003132125.1 Micrococcales bacterium
CCTTGTCCCAGGCGCGCCAGCCGAGCTTTGAGGCCCGCTCCGCGCCGCGTCCGAAGAAGCCCCGGGCACGCACCGCCAGCCGCCGGGAAGCCAGTCGGCGCTCAAGGAACCCGTGGCGCGTTCCGCTCAGCAGCTCAAGGTCCCGCTCGCGAACTGCCAGGGTGGTGCGGGCGGCGCGGTCCTGGTCTGAGGATGGGGAGCCCAGCGGGCCGGGCGCCAGGATCCGGCGGCGACGCTGCCGCTCGAGACGCGCATGATCGCGCAGGAAGAACGGCACCGGCACCCGCAGGAGCGTGACCGGCCCGAGGCGTGTCTCGTGCCGCCGGCCGTCGGGGGCATAACCGACCACGGTGACGCGAACCCCGGCGGCGGCGGCGGCGAGCGCGCTCTTGCGCACGCGGGTGTCACGTCTGATGTCGTTGGCCACCATCATCACCACGTGCGGGGTGGCCGTTGTCTGGATCTGTTGCTGCCCGGCGTCGGGTGGGGTGAGCGCACCCGAACGGTCCAGCTCGATACAGACCTCCAGATCCGGGCGCGCGACGACCATGGACGCCACCAACGGAGCTGACTGCGCATCCCCCAGCACCAACGTCGCGTCGGTCACCAGGTCACCCGACTCACGAGGCTGGGCAGCCGGCACCGGGCGACCCATGAGCCGGCGCCGCCAGCGACCTGCGAGTCGACGCGCACGGCGCGCCGGTGTGCTCACGGCCCTGGTCTGTCCCGACCCGCCCCCGGTCGCAGGACCTGCGGCCGGGTCGCGCACAACACCGGCCGGCAGCAGGTCGGCAAGCTGCTGGTCCCTGGTGAGCACCGTCACCGGCGCGCCCATCCGGATGCCGGCCTGCGCCTCGTGCGCCACGGCGTCACGTCGCCACCCGGACGTCGCCGCCACCACGACGGCCGGCGGCACCGGCCGCGGGACGGTCGGCGAGGGCCTGGCCTGGTCGCGCAGGACACCGCCGTAGAGGTCGGCGAGAGCGTGGCCGACTGCGTCAGGGCTGTATCGGCGTCGCAGCTCGTCCCGCGCGCTGTCCAGATCGAGCCGCCCGAGACTGGATGAGAGGTCGTCGTATGCCTCGATGATCCCTGTCGGGTCGTCGGACACGTCGATGAAGCGTCCGACCTGGTCCTCGATGCCCTCAAGCACCTCTTGGGGGCCGCCGGACCGGGTCACGATCACCGGCAGGCCAGCCGCGACCGCCTCGGGCACGACCAGGTGGAACGTCTCGGAGATGCTCGGGGCCACGAGCAGGTCGTGGTCCCTCATGCGCGCGAGCGACTCGGTGTGCGCCAGGGCGCCGGTGAAGAAAACCCGGTCGGCCACCCCCGCCTTGCCCGCGATGGACTCCAGCTCGGCCCGCAGCGGGCCGTCGCCCATCATCGTCAGGGTGACCTCAGGGTCGCGCCCCGCCACCTCGACGAATGCCTGCACGAGTCGTCGGACGCCCTTGATCTCGACCAGTCCGCCGGAGAAGAGCCAGCGGCGAAGTACCTCGGGGGGTCGTTCACGGCGGGGTACGGCATCAATGTCGACCGGGTTGGCCAGCACTCCCACCAGGTCGGCGTAGTCGGGCAGCGCATCGAGCACCTGGTCGCGCACCAGCCGGGTGACACACAGCAACCGTTCTGCGCGCTCGAGCACCTCTCGGTAGTGCGCCAGGCCTTGCGGGTCGGCCAGCTGCCCGCGCAGCCCGGAGCTGTGCTCGGTCGCGAACACCCGGCATCCCGGGGCCGCCAGACGCGCTGCGACCAGCCCGCCAAGGTAACCGACATGTCCGTGAACGACGTCCGCTTCGATCCGACCGCCCAGGGCGGTGCCCACGTCGCGCACCAGCGCCTCGGCCCGGTCTGCCACGCTCATGCCAGCGGTGATCAGCACGGGAACGCGCATGACCGGACCGACCGCACCTGAGCGCGCCAGTCCCCCGGTTCCGGCCATGGCACGCAGCACCTCGTCAAAGGGGTCGCGCAGCGCGCCGACGACCTCTGCGGTCCCCCCAGCCCACTCGTGCGCGTGGACCACGCCGACCCGGTCGGCGATACGAGCAGTGAGTCGCACCTGCGCGGCGACAAAGCTGCCCACCATCGGCTGGGTCGGTGTGGGGTACCAGGGGGTGGTCACCGTGACGACGCCCGGGCCGCGCCGTATGGCGGCTGTCATGTGAGCTTCCGGACACTGCGCCGAATGGCGCCCAGGAGCTGACGACTGCCCCGCACGGGATGCCTGCGCATCGTGAGCATTGCCCGCCCGACCAAGAAGGTCGAAGACTGCTGCAGTGCGCCCCGGCGCCGTGCCTCGGCGTCGGCCCGGAGCTCGGCACGCTCAGCCACCTCTCGTGCAACCTCAAGCTCCCTGCCCACCTGATCGAGCGATCGCCGGACCTCGGTGAGCTCTTGTTCGAGCTCGCCGACCCGGGTCAGCGCCGCGAGCTCACGCTCCTCGACGGCCCGGGCGCGGGCGTCACCCAGGCCCCACTCCCACCCGATCCGCAGGCCCTGGCCGGCCAGGTCGATCTCGTCCGGGACCGCGGAGCCGTCGCCGAGGTAGGGCTGAACCGGCACCGGCCGGTTGGAGGTCCGGCATACGACAACGGTGCGCGGGGACCGGCCCGGCTCGATGGGTGCGATCTCAACGAAGGCCAGACGCGCGGTACGAGCCGCCTGGGCAAGGCGCCCCACCGGAAGGTCAGCTGCGGAGACCGGCAGGACAAGCATGACCGTGACATCCTGCGCAACCACCAGAGCGAGCCGGTCAGGCAGGGTATGCGCCGCAGGGTCGGCCGATATCAGGACGACATCACCGGGCACGGGATCTCCACCGCCCTGGAGGTCGACGACCGGCCCTGCCGATTGGATGTCGGCCAGCACCTCGGGTTCCGCCAGCACCTCGGGGTCCGCATCGACACGGATCGTGCCCCCGGTGCCCAGATAGCGTGCAACAAGCTCTCGGACCAGCATCAGGCGATCCTCCGGAAGACGTGGAGGCCGGCCGCGTTGTCGCGAAACCGGTAAGGACGGAACCCGAGATAGCTGAAACCCAACGGCAGCACGACGTCGAGGTAGCTCTGGCGACTCCTGGTCTGATGGTCGTCCCCCCACCGGTGATCCGCATCGGCGTCATGGTCGGTGAGCACCAGGAAACCCGTCAGCCGAACCAACGCGGCAAGGTTGACGACGCTGTCCCGCCATACGGCGTCGTCCATCAGATGGACGAGCACGTCGAGCGCGACGACCGCGTCGTAAACGTAGGTGGGCGCCCAGGAATCCAGCTGGCACGTGTAATAACGGTCCCGCCCGGCGGCCTGGCCGCGACACTCCTCGATGGCCGCTTCGCTCGAGTCGATGGCGTCCACCAGGTGACCACAGCCGGACATCGCGCGGGCGAACCAGCCTGTGCCGCAACCAGCATCCAGGATCCGCAGCGGCGCCACGACGCTGGCTGACGCGCCGACGACGTCGAGCACGCGCCCGAGGCGCATCGCATCGAACGCCTCGTCGGTGCCCGCGTCGCGGGTCATCAGCTCACCCATCGATGATGTCCGCGAACTCTCGTGCAGCCGGCGCCATCGCGACATCCCAGGTGTGCCGCAGCGCCTCGTCCCGGCAGACCCTGAACTGTTCGACGGTCTCAGCGCGCGCAGCCCGGCCCGCGGCCANNCGAACAACGACGTGGTGTCGTTGCCCGGAGCGTGGACCCCGACCACCGGCCGGCCCGATGCCATGTAGTCGAACCCTTTGCCCGCGGTCATGTACCTGGATGAGGGGATGAGCATGGCCAGTGCGTCAAGGCGCCCGAAGACGTCGGTGATCATGGTCTGCGAGACCGCCCCCTCGTAGGACACCCCCGGCGTGAGCCCGTCCACGATGCGGCTGCGGATCTGCTCCGCGTGCCGGGCGAAGAAACCCAGGTAGCCGTAGAACTGCATCGTCGCGCCCTGCATGACCGGATCCTTCAGGGCGATCAGCCAGCCCTCGAGAAACTCCTCGATGGGCAGGTCGTGTCGCACCGTGCCCATAAAGCCGAACCGCAGGGGTTGCTCGTCGCCGACCGGGCTGAACGTCGGCTCGGTGACGATGTCCTCGGCCAGCCCCAACGGGACATGCCGCACCCGGTCTGCAGCGTTGGGATAACGCCGGCGATACCAGTCGCAGAGCGGCTCGTTGACCGTGGCCACCATCGCTGCACCCTCGACGATTCGGCGCTCCCAGACGAACGCCGGATGCCCCGGCTCGAACGCGTCGTCCTCCTTGAGAACGTCCAGCGTCCACGGGTCGTGATAGTCCACGACGTAGGGCTTGCGCAGCACTTTGCCGAGGGTCCAGGCCACGGCGAACATCGAGTACGGGTTGCCGCTGGCGAGGACCAGGTCGATCTTGTGGCGTGTGTGGACCTTGAGCGCGGCCAGGACGTAGGCGGGGATCTGGACCGCGTACACCTCGGGGAAGATCTTGCCCTGGATCAGCTTGTGCATCTCCAGGAACGCCTTCGGGAAGCTGGCGTGCAGCCAGGACATCTGGCGTACGTCGTGGATGAGGTGCTCGCGCGGGATCTTGACCGCGACGACGCGCACCCGCGGGTCGGTGCGAGCGGCAAGCTCGTCGTCGAGGGAACCGCTCAGATGCAGCCAGTAGTCGCGGTCCGCGCAAAGAACCGTGACGTCATAGCCCTGCTTCACCAGGTGCTGCGCCCACGCCCTGACCCGGTAGACGCCACTGCCGCGAGCGGGCGGGAACTGCATGCCCAGCAGCAGCACATGCTTGCGGCGGGCGGTCACGACGCGGTCTCCTTCGTGATCTCCACCGAGGGGAACTCCTCATCGCCGGGAACTCGCCCGTCATATCCGGTCAGGCCGTTGTAGTAGTCGACGATCTCCTGCTCCTGGCCCTGCCAGGAGAACTGCCTGGCCAGCGCGGCCAGACGTTCAGGGTCGCCAGCCGGAGACGCAAGGACTCTATTGACCGCGTCCGCGAACGACCGCGGGTCGCCCGCGACGAACACCTCGCCCACGTGGTGCTTGGTCACGAAGTCCGCCATCAGGCGAGCGTCGCTGACCACGAGCGGCAGCCCGGCGTGGACGTACTCGAACAGCTTGTTCGGCAGCGCCTGGTCGTGGTTCGGAGAGCCGCCGGGCATCGGGTGCACCGCCACGTCGGCACCGCTGATGTAGTGGATCAGCTCACCCTGGTCCACCGGTGGGACCACGTGGATCCGGTCAGCCGCGCCGACCTCGTCCGCAATCGCCAGCAGCGCCGGCACCGAGGGATGGGGAAAGGGCACGGAGACGATGACGAGGTGGGCCTCCGGCAGGAGAGCCAGACCCCGGACCAGGGTGTCGATGCCGCGGGCGTGGCTGATCGTCCCGCTGTAGACCATCAACGGCACGCCGCTGGGAAGTCCGACCACGTCGCGCACCGTCGGGCCGTCGGTCCTGCCGCCCAGCACGGGGGTGTTGAGGATGACCGCTGGACGCCGGGGCAGGTGGTAACGCTGCTGCAGCACGTCGGCGATGGGCTCGGAGACGGTGGACACCCCGGCGGCGCCGCCGATGAAACGACGCTCCTGGTCCATCAGGACCTTGTGACGCCTGACCGAGCCCTGCTCCTGCTCGGGGATGCCGCCGAAGTTCTCCCGCGCGTCGTAGACCACCAGGGCGCTGTGGTCCTGTGCGGCCAGCGACCGCTGGACCTCGTCGGCCACGCCGAGCACGAACGGGTGGTGAGCGTGCAGCACGTCGGGCCGGAGCTGCAACAGCAGCGGTCGCAGTGCCGCAGCCAGGTCGAGGATCTCCGGCAGATCCCGGCGAGCGCTTGCCCCGAGCGCAACGTCGACCCGTTTGGCGTCGTAGCGTTTCCAGGCCCTCCCCACGGCCGCGTCGATGCGCGCCTGCGCGTTGTTACGTCGGGGCATGATCTGCAGCTGGCGCTTGAGCAGCTCGGACTGGATCCGCCGCAGAGCCCACCGCACGGTGACCACGATCTGCTTTGACGCAGAGCCGGCCGAGGCCCGACGCTCACGGATGGCCCGGGTCTTTCGCGCGACCTGCGCCGCACGGACCTTGCGGCCCTTGGCCACGTCGCCCCTCCTCTGGACGCTCGCGGCCGCCACCACGGGGTATCGACGCTTTCGGTTACGGATCAACCGGTGGTAGTTGGCCTGCACATGATCGGAGGCAACGGGTAGATGCACGATCCGCACCGGACCGAGCCTGGACTCCCCCGGGGTCGCATCGGGACCTTCGGCGGAGACGATGGTGACGTCGTACCCGGCGCGGGCAAGGGTCAGCGCCAGCTTCTTGGCCCGGCTGTCCCGGGGCACCGGCGCGTGCCTGAAGAGCACGACACGGGGAGGCTTGGTCTCGTCGGGGCTGCTCGACGCGGCCACGCTCAGGCCCGGATGAGGCTCGGTCACGCTTTGAACCTCCGTCAGGATCACGTCACTCAGGTCGTTCGGTCCGCCGAACGTGGGCACCACCGGCCGTCGCCCCAGTGCTCCAGAACGGACCCTGCGCGACCGAACCACCTTAGCCGTTGGGCAGCCACATTCGTGACCAAGGTCAGGTCGGGGACGTCTCCACCTGCGGCCTATCCGGCGGGCGGTCCGACGGCCCATCTGGCGGCCCAACCGGCGACCCATCCGGCGGCGAGTTGACCACAGCCATCGCCGGTCGTGGGTCCAACCGCGAGATCAGCAGCGCCACCGAAACCGCGAAGAAGGCGAGCCCCGGCATCGCGTAGCGGAAGGCGGTGGCCGACCCCGTGGCAACGTTGTACAGCCCGATCCCCAAGATCGCTCCCAGCAGGAGGTGCGACTCGGCGCGCCGCCAGAAGACGACCATCGAAATGCCGCTGAGCATGACCAGCACGAGCAGGGGGTGGTCCGACCCGGCGAAGTTGCCCAGATCATGGAAGACGATCCGCCAGGCCAGCCGGGGAATGCCCATCAGGGCCCCCAGCAGCGAGCTCGACCCGGTGTTGGCCTTGAACTGG
>PKWT01000403.1:0-1318 GCA_003132125.1 Micrococcales bacterium
ATACCGTCCAGCGATGGCGGGATGGCGGTGTGGCTGCTGCTGAGGTTGAAGCCAGTCGCCGCGGTGGGCGCGTTTGTGGTGCCCACCGCGGCATCGTGGCCTTGATCAGGCCCGGCTCACCCTTGCTCACCCCGGGGCGGCATGCCAGAAACACCCTGAGCCAGTCACTGAGAACACAAGTCACCGAGAAGACAAGAGAAGGCGAACCGATGAGCCTGACCTCCCACCGCAGCCCCGTCAACCCCAATGACCTGGCGAACCTGTGGTCTTCATGCACTGGCTTCGCGTTCTGGCGAGTCGCTGGTTTGGTGCGTTTGTGTTCGATGCATCCTTAGCGTCATGTTCGTTGGAGCGTACGGAATGTCGTGGTCCCGCGAGGAAGTCGACTGGAGCCCAGGCTCGGGCCCTAACTCCTGGAGGGTGCTCGGCCGTCATGGTGAGCGACGCCCGAAACTGCGGGTAACAGATTTCCGTCTCGCCCGGGGCGTCTACGTTCTGTTCGACGATTACGGGCCTACTACGCGGGACTTGCAGTGGGCCGGGGCGGCCTCGGCGAGCGCCTGAAGGTTCACACGACGGACAAACACAGTCAAAAGTGGGACCGATTCTGCTGGTATGCCTTCGATGGCGTTTCCCCCCGCTGCACCGAAGAAGGCTTTCAGGACATCGTGCGCAGAGACAAGCCGGTCCCGAGCCAGGATGAGTCCGTCATCAAGGAGATGGAGGCGTTGCTGATCAGCATCCTTGGGACGCGCGGGCAGAACCGCATGAGCTTCGAGAGCGCAGACGAGTGGCAGCAGATCGCCCGTTGGGAACAGGAGGACTACCTAGCGCGGATCGGCTGAGCGTGCCCTCCACCGCCGTGCGTGGCGTCCGTGCCCAAGGGGCCTGCGGTTGCAGTGAACGCAGTTGCCATCATGAGTCCCGCGGCTGGGACCTAACGTACGGCGGGTAGAAGGACAACGGGCGCGGGCGGCGCGTCCGGGCTGGGATCGCAGCGAGCAGACCCGTCGATGATCGGAAAGGCCAGCCGCCGGTGAACGCCTGGGCCGAGGGCGTCGCAACCTATGGCGCGGATCATCGGTCCAATGGTTGCGCCATCACGCGCGCCGGGGACGGTGGTCCCTTGCCATGAACTTTGGCCCCCTCAGGGTGGACCTACCTCGCGCGGAGCCGTTCCAAGATCATCCCGTGGACGTTCCAGAATCGGTCCGCGACCGTCCCGAAACGGTGGGACCCGAAACAACGATCGCGTGGCGTTTCCGCAGGTCATCAGAGGGGTTGTTCCCATACGCCAGAGGCCCGGGGTATGGGAACA
>PKWT01000403.1:1347-7265 GCA_003132125.1 Micrococcales bacterium
CCCCCGCAACCGGCACGATGTCGACAGACCGATCCAAGATCGCGAAAGTGGGCGCGCCCCGTCGCGCGAGGCACCACACTTCGGGGCGTGTCCTTCATGCAACGAGTTGGCCAGCGGTGGGATCAACGGTCGAGCGGCGTGGAACCTCTGACCGTCGAATCCTCCATCGACATCGCCTGCTCTGCGCAGGACCTGTGGGACTTCCTCGTTGCCCCAGAGAGCGCGGTGCTAGTCGGAGATGGCGTCGTCAAAGCGTTTCGGGTGCCGGGCGCACCTGTCGGCGTCGCCGGCGACCAGCACTGCGTTGTGTATGAGATCGATGGCCGCGTCACCGTCCACATGGCCGAGGTCGTCGAAGCCGACGCACCCAACCGGATGGTCATCCGTTGGCCCACGCTCTCCACCACAATGCTCTCCGTCTCGACCCTCACGCCCACCCACGCGGGCACTACCTACACCAGCCGGATAGGACTCCAGGTGGCCTACGGAACCAGTAGCAAGATCGAGCCCGGCGTCCTGAAAGCCGTGGCCGAGGGAAACGTCAGGCTCAAGGCCTGCGTCGAGGCCGGCACCCGCTTCTCCGCGACTGCAGACTGACCCGACAGTGGCACTCGATGGTGGGAAGACGGTGGGCGTGGACCGAATCGGGAGCGGGCCTTGGTGGACACCGCAGACCCCGACCCCCGTACCGGGCATCCTCCACATGACGGAAGGGCGCTTGCGACTTGACCTGATCGGGAACGTTTCAACGACCGTCGACGGCGACAACGCCTGAGCCATCGGCGGCGCCGTGGTCTTTGGATCAGTACGTGGCCGCAGTTACACGATCGAGGGCGCCCACCTATCTTCCGAGTACCAGCCCTTCCCGCCCGGCTCAAACGACGCGGGCTTGACGCAACGGACACAGAGCTGGGAGTGCTACCGGGTCCTTGAGGGTGGGCACGTACCGGAGGGGACCGAGTACTCGAAGATTGACCAAGCGGATCATCTCCTTTGGCATCGACGAGCCCGACATCGAAGCGCACAGCCTGAGGACCAACAGCCGAAACGTCGACTAAGCCAAGCGCTTCCGCAGCGGACCATTCCCCGCGCTCTGAACTTCCGTGACTGCCGCGATGGGCGTGCGTTCTTGTTCAGTCAGGGATCGCTTGTGACACTTCGGATGGCCACCGTCGGTAGGTCGTCGAGGCCCCGAGTCGTCCCGTGGCCGCTTCCCACTGCGGGCAGGGCCGTGGCCCTTTGCGTTGGGGGACTTATGTCCCTGTCGCCGTGCCGGCACTTCGGACCATTCTGAAATAGATTGCCAAGCCACCGGAAGGGAGGCGGGTGATGCGCACTGTGTTCATCAACCCGGAGCAGTGCATCGGGTGCCTTCAGTGCGAGATCGCTTGCGCGATCGAGCATTCATTGAGCCAGGACGGCAGCGTGGCGTTTCTGGAGACACCGGTGCCACGCAAGCGGATCCACGTGGAGGCGGGCCCTGTCGCTACGACTGCGTTTCCGAACCGTTGCCGGCATTGCGATCCGGCTCCCTGCCTACAAGTGTGCCCGTCCGGTGCGATCAGCCGTGACGTGGGCGAGGGGCTCGTGCTCATCGACGCCGGGCGCTGCATCGGTTGCGCGATGTGCGCGGTCGTATGCCCCTTCGATGTGCTGACGTTCCACCCACTGGCCGAGGGTCCGGGGCCGGAGATGGCGGTCGCTGTGAAGTGTGACGGCTGTGTCGCACGTGTGCGGCGCGGCCAGGCGCCAGCCTGTATCGAAGCGTGCAAGGTCGATGCCTTGGTCTATGGCGACATCAATGAATTGGTCGCCGCCGGGCGGCTCCGCGACGCGGGAGCCATCCTCGCTGCGGCCGGCGGCGCACGGACGGCCCGACCGGCTGGCGACCCGCTTGCCGACTGGCATGCCTGGGGTGAGGCGGAGTTGTCGGCCGCCAATGCGGCGCAGGCCGCCTGGAAGCAACACACTCGTACCGCGGACCGAGAGGAAGACACGCCATGAGCGCGAACCAGTACAGTGCCCAGCCCGGTCGGCTCACGGTCAACCCGGACGCACAAGCGATGATTGACGTCGCCCGCAAGGAGGGCATCGAGACCGTCTGGGATCGGTTGGCCGCTCAGCAGCCCCAATGCGGTTACTGCGCCTTGGGCCTGAGCTGCCGCAACTGCGCTATGGGCCCGTGCCGAATCGATCCGTTCGGTGAGGGCCCGCAAAAGGGCGTCTGCGGCGCGGACGCCGATGTGATCGTGGCGCGCAACCTCGGCCGCACGATCGCCGCCGGTTCGTCGTCGCACTCCGACCACGGACGCGACATCCTGGAGGTCTTCGCGGCCATGGCACGCGGCGAGACATCCGGCTACCAGGTGACCGACGAGGACAAACTGCGCCGGGTCGCCGTCGAGCTGGGCGTGGCGACCGAGGATCGCAGCACCGACGAGGTGGCCTCCGACCTGGCTGATGTGCTGCTCGATGATTACGGGTCCCGACGAGAGTCGCTGTCGTTCCTGCATCGGGTACCCGAGGTCCGCAAAGCCAAGTGGGCTGAGCTTGGCATCACGCCCAGAGGCATCGACCGCGAGAATGTCGAGATGATGCACCGCACCCACATGGGCGTGGACAACGACTACGTCAACCTGCTGCTGCACGGATTGCGCACGAGTCTGTCGGACGGCTGGGGTGGCTCGATGATCGCGACCGAACTCTCCGACATCATGTTCGGCACCCCGAAGCCGGTCATGTCGCAGGTGAACCTCGGCGTGCTGAGCCGCGACCAGGTCAATATCGCGATGCACGGGCACAACCCGCTGCTGTCCGATGTGATCGTCGACGCGGCACAGGACCCCGAACTGCTGGAACTCGCCAAGTCCTACGGCGCGACTGGCATCAACGTGGTCGGACTGTGCTGCACCGGCAACGAGATCCTCATGCGCAAAGGCGTCCCGATAGCCGGCAACCACCTCATGCAGGAACTGGTGCTGATCACCGGCGCGCTTGAGGCGATGGTCGTCGATTATCAGTGCATCATGCCGTCGGTCGTCGATGTCGCGAAGTGCTACCACACCAAGGTGATCTCGACGTCGGACAAGGCGAAGTTTCCCGGCGCGACCCATGTCTCGTTCGACCCGAGCCGCGGCGCCGAGGTCGCCCGCGAGATCGTGCGGATGGCAGTTGAGGCCTACCCCGACCGGAACCAGGAGCGGGTCCGCATCCCGGTCGAGCCGGTGCGGATGATGGGTGGCTTCTCCGTCGAGGCGATCCTCGGCGCGCTCGGCGGCACACCGAAGCCCCTTGTCGACGCCATCGTCGCCGGCACGATCCGCGGCGCCGTCGCGGTGGTCGGGTGCAACAACCCCAAGCTGCCGCAGGACCTCGAGCACATCGAGTTGACCCGCCAGCTCATCGAGAACGACATCCTGGTGCTGGTCACCGGGTGCGCGGCGGTAGCCAACGGCAAGGCCGGTCAGATGCTGCCGGAGTCCGCGGCGTTGGCCGGTCCCGGCCTGCGCTCGGTGTGCGAGGCACTCGGCATCCCGCCCGTCCTGCACATGGGGTCCTGTGTGGACAACAGCCGGGTCATTGCGCTCGCCGCTGCGCTGGCCGGCTACCTCGACGTCGACATCGACCAGCTGCCGCTGGCGGGTGCGGCGCCGGAGTGGTACTCGGAGAAGGCGGTCGCGATCGGCGCCTACGTGGTGGCCAGCGGTATCACGACCGTGCTCGGCGTTCAGCCGCCGATCTTCGGCAGCCCGCATGTCGTACAGCTGCTCGCCGACGGTCTGGATGGGGTGGTCGGCGCCAAGTTCGCCGTCGAACCTGACCCCGACAAAGCCGCGCTGCTGATCCGCCGCCACATCGAGGCCAAGCGCGAGGCCCTCGGGCTGCCCTTCGTTCCGGTGGACGAGATCCGCGAGGCGGTGCCGCAGGTGACAGTCGGCGGTGCCGCGACGGCCGAGGGCTGAGCGACATGTGCGATACCTGCGGAGCGCACGGGACCCAGGCGCCACTTTCCGGTGGGGGCACGCGGATTGTCATCGTCGGTAAGGGTGGCGTCGGAAAATCCACGCTGACCGCACTGCTCGCGCGACTGTTCGCTCGCGGCGGTGCCCGAGTGATCGCCATCGACGCCGACGAGCAGTGCAACCTCGGCGCGACGCTCGGCGTCGACCGTGCCACGCTCGCGTCGACCGTGCCGGTGTCGGCCGCGGGTGACTACGTCCAGGAGAAGACCGGCGCACGACCCGGGGAGGGCGCCGGCGCCATGCTGCGGCTCAACCCCGACACCGCCGATATCGTCGATCGACTGTCTGTAGCCGGCCCCGATGGCGTACGCCTTCTTGTAATGGGTGGCGTCCAGCACGCCGGCGGAGGCTGCCTCTGCCCGGAGAACGCGCTGCTCGCAGCGGCGATCGCCGGGATGCGGCTGCGCGACCACGAGGTGATCCTCATGGACACACATGCCGGTGTCGAACACTTCGGCCGGGCTCTGGCCCGCGGATTCGACAGCGCCGTCGTTGTCGTCGAACCGACCTATAACGCAGCGCAAGTCGGCCTCGCGACCGCCCGACTGGCACAGGAACTCGGCATCGAGGATGTCCACCTCGTGGTCAACCGCGCCCGAAGCCGCACCGACCGTGACCGTGTTCTCGCCTTCGTCGAGCAGCTGGGAGGGTTCACATTCTCCGCCATCCACATGCTTCCGTTCGACGGCAAGGTGGCCGAGACCGAGCCGTCGGTCGAAGACCTGCTCGACGACTCCGAGATCGCGCGCGCCACAATGCTCCTGTCGCAGCATCTCTTCGCCGGCGATCGTGGCGATGTTCTGTTGGCGGCCCGCTGATGCGCGCGGTTGTGATCGGTACCGGGCCGGCGGGCATCACCGCCGCGGCGACCCTGCGCCACCTCGACCCGGCCGGTTCAGTGATCGCGCTGTCCACCGAACCGTTCCCGCCCTACTCGCCCGTTGCACTTGCCGACCACTTCCTCACCGGCCGGGACCAGACCCTGTACTGGAAGGGCGCCGACGTCGCCGAACGGCTCGGCATCGACGAGCGTCGCGAAACCGTTGTCTCTGCGGTGGACACCGACAGCCGCGAGGTGGTCCTCAACGACGACAGCCGCATCCCCTATGACGGACTCGTCATCGCTTCCGGTAGCCGACTGCATGCACCACTGGAGGGCGCTGACCTGCCGGGAGTGTTGGACTTCAAGTCTCTGCGGACCGCAACCGAACTGTTCGGTCGTGTCCGGCGCGGCGAGGCCCGCACCGCGCTCGTCGTCGGCAACGGGCTCATTGGCATCGAGCTCGCACTCCTGCTCTCCGACCTGGGCGTAGACACGACCGTCATCGGCCGGCGGAACTGGGTCATGCCCCGAATACTCGACCCGGTCACCTCCGCCGTCGCCGAAGCCGAACTCGTCGCCCGCGGCGTGACGCTGCGCCTCGGGGTGCAGGCCGACGCCTTCATCGGAACGCCATCGGTAACCGGCGTTCGGCTAGCCGACGGGACCGTGCTCAGCGCCGAACTTGTCGTCGCGGCCACCGGCGTCAAACCGCACACCGAGTTCCTGAACGACTCGCCGATCGGAACCGGCTGGGGCATCCACGTCGACGACGGACTGCGCACCTCGGTGCCCGGGGTCGTGGCCGCAGGCGACGTCGTCGAAGCCGCGGACTGGCTCACCGGCGAACGCTACGTGCACGCGATCTTCCCCAACGCCGTCACCCAGGCGCCGATCGCCGCCGCAAACCTGCTCGGCGCGAACCTGACCTACGACGGCGCCGAGTCGATGAACAGCCTCAAACACCTTGGCGTGCCGATCGTGGCCATCGGCACCACCGAAGCCCCCGAGGAGGTCCTGCGCTGGCAGCACAACGGCGCGGTGCGTTCGGTCTACCTGCGTGGCGGCACGATCAT
>PKWT01000403.1:7339-7508 GCA_003132125.1 Micrococcales bacterium
GGCCCATCAGGGGTTGGAGCCGACCTGTCAGCAACTCTGCTGTTCGTCAACCCACCGCCTGCAGACTGGTTCAGTCCGTGGCGGGTGATTTCCGGAGGTGACCGCTATCCATCAAGGCGGTCGTCAGCGGTGTCCAGGATCTTCCTCCCCGCGACCGCAGGCGCGCACA
>PKWT01000352.1 GCA_003132125.1 Micrococcales bacterium
GATTGAGCAGCGTGCGAGATCGGTGACAATGAGCGCTCTTGAAGATCGCCAGCCCTGGGCTCTGCAATTCGGTTGGCCGCCGGCAGATCCGGTCCGGCTCGAGGATTGGTTGCGACGACTCGACACGATCGCTGCCTACCGCGACCGGTGGCAGGTCAGTGGCAACGCGATCATGAGCGCCGAGCCGCGGTCACGGGAACAGATGGCACAGCGGCAGGTCGGGCAGCGGGCGGTCGCGGCTGCGTTGGACGTTGCGCGGACCGTCAACTTGTCGGTAGAAGTCGGCGCAGTGATCAGAGGTCTCGAGCCCGGAAGCCGCTGATTCGACCAAGGCTCTGTCGACGCCTGCGGCGGTACGCCGCCTGCGGTGGTCGAGACGGGCCCCGACCGGTGGTTTACGAAGGGTGTTGACGGTGCCAGGCGGGGCGGCGGTTCAGGGCGGAGCGAACGTCGCCGAGGGCTGCGGCGAGGGCGGGCAGGTCTCGGTCGTAGACCTTCCCGGTGTCGATCTGCTCGGTGAGCTGGGCGAGGGCGTGCGGCCATGCCGGCCCGTGGGGGACGACTTCAACCTTGACGCGTTCGTTCACGGTGACGGGTCTGTCGACCTGGACCACCCGGTCGATGACTTGGACTGCGGCGAGCCCGGACGCGGCCGCTCGGGTGAGTTCCCAGGCCCGGTGACGGCACGAGGACGAGCACCACTTCGGCACCCGACCTCGAGCCGGGACGAGGATCGATGACCCGCACCAGCCGCAGGCGAGGGTCTGCCTGGGACGTCGGGCGGTGCGTTTCGGGGTGGCCTTCTGCGTGCTGGCCGGGGCCGGGTTGGTAGCGGTGGTGGTGCTCGTGTCCTCGGTGTTCATACGCGTACCCCTACCTGTTTATTTTGTGCCAACGATTTTAGCGGACCGGTCATGCATGAGGTGTGACCCCTCTGATTGCTGATCTGCGAGTGGTTTCTGTAGGCCGACGGGGGAGCCACGGGTGGCGTTCGCTAATGGCTGTCAGGTGCTGGGCACCAAACGTCTCGCGACATGGTCAGGTAACGCTCCTGAAGGAAGTCAAGTGCACTGTCGACATCACCCTGATGAGGCTGGCTCGATCCTGAAGCCTCGGTCGTAACCCCGCGGTGTGCCGGCAGACTTTCACTGCTCCGATCGTTGTCTATCGGCTGGTGATGGGTTGTAACGGTTCGTCCAAAACTGTTGATAATCAACGAGTTTCACGCTTCCGCTGTGTGTGGGCGCGAGTAGCGTTGGTCATCAAGGGAGGCGATCTCGTTGATGACCGTGCATGTTCTCCACGCCGGCGACGGCTACACGTATCTCACGCGTCAGGTCGCCTCTGGTGACCACCAACGCCGACGTGGAGAGGCGTTGACCGACTACTACACGGCGGCCGGCAACCCACCGGGCCGCTGGGTCGGCACCGGCCTGGCAGCCATGGGCGTCGATGGTGCGGTCAGCGAAGCTCAGATGAAGGCTCTCTTCGGCGAGGGTCTGCACCCCGACGCCGAAGCCCGTATCCAAGAGGCACTCAGCCGGGGAGTAGACCGCGAGGCTGCCGTGGCTGCGGTTCGGTTGGGCCGGCGATTCCCTTCGATCGACCAATCCGACGAGGTGTGGCGCGACCGGCTCAACGCGGCGTACGCCGAGTTCGAGACCGCCCGCGGTCACAGACCGCAGGCAGGCCCCGAGCGTGACCTGGTCCGATGGAACGTCGCCCACCAGCTGTTCCTCGAGACCTATCAACGCGATCCTGGTGATGACGCCGAGTTGAAGGCGTTCTTCTCCCGGGCGGCTAAGCCGCCGCGGCAACCCGTTGCCGGTGTCGACCTGGTCTTCACGCCGGTGAAGTCGGTGTCGGTCTTGTGGGCGCTCGGCGACGATCAGGTTCGCCGCGACGTCGAACAGGCACACGAGGCGGCGTGGCGAAGAGCCTTCTCATACGTCGAGATTCACGCCGCGCGGACCAGGACGGGCGCGGCCGGCGTTGCGCAGATCGACACCCAGGGCCTGGTCGCCGCAGCATTCGACCACCCGGACTCGCGGACCGGTGACCCGAACCTGCACACGCACGTGGCCGTCTCCGCGAAGGTCCAAGGTGTCGACGGCAAGTGGAGGGCCCTGGACATGCGGGTCCTGCACGCGATGGCGGTCAGCGCCAGCGAGACGTACAACACTGCGATCGAGGACGAGCTGCGGACCCGGCTGGGCGTCGAGTTCGTCGAGCGGCCTGGCGGGCGCAACCGCCGGCCGGTGCGCGAGATCAAGGGGATGTCGGACGCGCTGCTCAAGGCATTCTCGAGCAGGCGCGCTGAGATCGAGGGCGGCTACCAGACTGCCCTTGAGGAGTACCGCGCGACCCATGGCCACGATGCGCCCCGGCACGTGCAGTACAAGCTCGCGCAGGAAGCCACCCTGGCCAATCGCCCGACCAAGGACCACCCGCGCTCATGGGCGCAGGCCCGGCAGACCTGGCTGGACCAAGCGCGGGAAGTGCTGCGTACCAACCCTTTCGGAGGCCAGCGCGACGTTGAGGCGATGATCCGCGGCGTCCTGGGCCACGGCAGACAGCGGACTGATTCGCAGGCCGACACCGTCGACATCGCCGACCTGGCACGTCAGGCGATCGAGAACGTGGCCGAGGCCCGGTCAACCTGGACCCGGTGGCACGTCCAGGCGGAGGTGCAACGGCTGACCCGCTCCGTCGTGATCGCACCGGACCAGCGCGACGACCTCGTCGCAGCCATCACCACCAAGGCCCTGTCCAGTCAGAGCCTGCAGATCAGCGCACCGGACCTGAACCCCACCCCAGACGATCTGCAGCGCAGCGATGGTGAAAGCGTCTACACCGTCCACGGAAGCACTCGATACACGTCCGAGCGGCTGATCCTCGCGGTCGAGGACCGGCTCCTGGCAGCCAACGCAGCCCACACCGGATCCGCCACGACCACCGCCGTGCTGTCCGCGGCAAAGACGCGACTCGAGTCCTTGCACGGGTGGACCTTCGACACGGCCCAGGTGGAGCTCGCCAGGTCGTTCGTCTGCGATGACCGGTTGCTCGTCGCCGGAGTCGGTCCGGCCGGCACCGGCAAGACCACCGCGATGCAACTCACCGCCGCCGCCCTCGACCTGGACGGGCGCCGACTGGTCGCCGTGGCGCCGTCGGCCCGGGCGGCCGCGGTCCTCGGCGCGGAGATCGGTGTCCCCGCGACGACCATCGCCAAGGTGCTGCACGCGCACGAGCAAGCCGCCGCCACTGGCGCGCGGGTTCCGGAGATCTGGGCCCTGCGTCCCAGCGACGTGATCCTGGTCGACGAAGCCGGCATGGCGGGCACTCCCGCTCTGGGTCGAATCCTCTCGCTAGCAAAGCAATCCGGTGCCCTCGTGCGACTGCTCGGCGACCCGATGCAGCTGACCGCAGTGGAGGCCGGCGGCGCCCTGCGACTGCTCGCCCATGCCGGCCCCACCGCAGAGCTCGACCGGGTCCACCGGTTCCTCGACCCCGCCGAGGCTGAAGCGACGCTCCGGCTCCGGGCAGGCCACGTCTCCGCCCTGGGCTTCTACGAAGCTGCGGGTCGCCTCGCCGACGGCAGCCGCGAGGCCATGACCGACGAGATCTACGACGGCTGGAGCGCGGACCTGGCCGCAGGCAGGGTCTCCCTGATGGTCTCCGCCTCCACCGCCGAGGTTGCGGCACTCTCGGCCCGTGCTCGTCGCGACCGCATCGTCGCCGGCGCGGTGGAGAGTGACGGCCTCGTTCTGCACGATGGCAACCAGGTGGGAGTTGGCGACCTGATCGTCACCCGTGAGAACCAACGAGCCGTGACGGTCTGCAGCGGCAGGGACTTCGTCAAGAACGGCGACATCTGGCACGTGACCCGCCGCCACGCCAACGGTGACCTGACCGCTCGACACCACGGCCACGGCGGCTCGGTACGGCTCGCTGCCGCCTATGTCGCCGCGAACGTCGAACTCGCCTATGCCACAACGGTCCACCGCGCTCAGGGGATGACGGTGGACGCCGCGCACGTCCTGGTCGACAAGACCATGACGCGAGAGTCCCTGTATGTCGCGCTGTCACGTGGCCGCGCATCGAACCGCGCATACGTGGTCACCGACGAGGCCCTCGACGTCGACCTGCACGTCCCACCCGGCCCGGCGCTCGACGCCCTGGACGTCCTCAGGACAGTCCTGGCACGGGAGAGCTCCGAGCACTCGGCCACCGAGACAATCAGCGAAACCCTCGAAGCCGCAGAGTCGCTCGCAACGTTGGTCCCGCAGTACCTGGACGCGTTCGCCCGCGCAGTCATCACCGACGACCTCGAAGCCGCGGTGCGGTCGGGACTCAGGGATGTCGGAGGCCGGGATCTCGAGGACCGGGTCAGTGCCTCGCCAGCGTGGCGCCAGCTCCTCTTGGCGTGCGCGGGCGATGAACCACGGGCGCTGGTTGCCGAAGCAGTCCGGTCACGGCTGCTCGACGGTGACGACCCGGCGCAGGACCCGGCTGCCGTTCTGGCCTGGCGGGTCCCGCGGCTTGTCGGCGTCGATGCCGAGTACGGCGACGGTGCCCGTAACGTCTTCCATCCTCCATGGCTGCCTGGTCGTCTCGCGTCATGGCGGACAGCCCGGTTGGCCAGTGGAGGATCCAACAGGATCGCCTCATCGCCAGTCGTGTCGGGGCTCTGGTCGAGCAGGTGGCGGCGGACCCACCGACGTGGGCGGCCGGCATACGGCCTCGCCCGGAGCCAGGAGCGGGGCGCGATCGGTGGGAGGCGGACGTGGGAGTGGTCGTGGCCTATCGGGACCAGTTCCGGACCACCGATGACGCCGATCCCCTTGGCGCTGCTCGGGTTCACGGTGTCCAGCAGCAGGCCAGACTCGCGGCTCGGGCTGCTTGGCAGCGGATGGAACACCACTTCGACATGCCCGACCACAGTCCGACTACTGCGAACGAGCGGCTGAGGGCGCTAGCCACCAGTGGGCGCCCAGATCCGATCGAGGCAGGTGAGGCTCTGCGCCGGTTGAAGGCTGCCCAACGGTTGGGCGCATCGGAGCGTCCGTACGAGCTGGCCCGACGCAGCCCTTCTGAAAGGGGGCCGAGGCTGTGAGCGATATCCACAAGGGCTGACCGATGCTCACTTGTCCACAGATCCCTGGCCGGTACTGACGAACTCAGTCTCTGGCGTCTAACGCTTCAGTCGTTGGGAACTCACCAACTCACCGAAAGGAACGGGGGACATGTCCTCAGCCGAGCACTCCGAGCTTGTCGACGTCGCCATCGGGCTCGTCTCACGCGCCCACCTGCAGGCGCTGGCGGAGGCGCAACGGCAACCCGAGTCGACCTGGATCGACGCCGTCTGCGCCATCGGCGCAACCGAGGCGCAGCTGCTCGCGGCCCAGCCCGGCACTCTTGCGGAGGTGCCTCCCGAAGGGGCGGGCCGGCATACCTGCGTCGGTCTACTCGAGGAGGCAGAGCAGTCACTGGCGCGGATTCCCACCGGCCATGGACCCGTGTCGTTGGCGCTCATCCGGGCCTACCTGACCGACGCCATCGTCGAGACCGCCGGCCGTGAGCCGTGAGCGTGACCAGCTTCGGCGACCTGGTCATCGAAGCCGAAAGGGTCCTCACGCAGCTCGCCGCCACCCGCGACATGAATGCGCCTGCCCTGGCTGCGGCCTGGCCGGACTTCTGCCGACGAGCGATACACGCCATCACGGCGGCAACCGGCGCGCGTGATCCCCGGTGGTACGCGGTCGACCTGCTCGTTGTCGAGGCGGCTCGCCCAGTTCGTGCCGCCCTGAGGAGGAGAGGGCAGGGGGCGGCAGGAGCCCCGGACCCTGTTCTCGAGCGGGCGGGCATCCTGCTCGGGGCAGCGGGGGACATCCTGGCGTCGGCGCCTCGCGACTCGGTTGCAGACCCGATGCTCGCGGACGTCAACATCCGGGCCGCTCAAGGACGGGTCGCCGCGTTGCTGGCCGCCGGGGCGCACACAGCGGTCCGAGCGTTGGCGTCTCACCCCGGTGACAGCATCTTGTCGCGAGATTCGTCGCGCCAGCTCGCCGGAGCCGCGATGCGGATCGAGCAGCTCGCGAGCCGGGTGTTCGAGGCAACTCCCACGACGGCAAGTCGCGCCGATGATGTCGCGGTTGCGGTGTCCCGCCTGGACGGTGGCCCGCTGACGCTCGCCGAGGCGATCGAGCAGTGGTGTCGCGAAGCGAGAGACACGATCCGATCCACAACGCCTTCTGCTCGGGACCTTCAAGGCTTGGCAGCAGACCTGGCCCGACTGGCAACACACTCGCGCGCCATCGTCCGCGCCGCAGTGGGGGAGAAGCTCATCGACGACGGGCAGGGGCAGCGCATCGACAAGGCTCTGGCCGAGTCTGCTGCGGGCTGGCTCGAGATTGCCGAACGTTGGACGGGCTTCCACACCGCTCAGCCGCCAACGTCCTCGAAGATCGCGGTCTCGCATTCGCTCGGCCAGGCGCTGATCGCCGTCACCCGGGATGGGCGCGAGTGGGCTGACCCCGCGGTTCTTGCGGCGCGGGTTGACCTGACGGCTGCTCTCGCTGCCGTGCGGCGCGCGATGGATGTCGCTCGCGACGTGGTCGAGCGTCAGAGCGGCCTGCCCGAGAGGCTCGCGGAATCCGGTCACCTGTATGCCCCGGCGGCAATGCTCGCGCCGTCGCTCGAGCAGCTGCACGCCCGGCTTCGCCCAGGTCTTGCGCCGGCAGGCGTTGGCGATGCCACAGATCTTGCGGGCAGCGTGAGTCGGCAGCCCGGCCCAGCGTCCGTCGCCGCCCGATTGCTCGACGCCACAGCTCGCGCTAAACCACGATCGCTGTCAGAACACGCACCCGCCGCGCGCCCAGGTGGGCTGGCCTTCAGCTAATCGTTGCCGCGCCTCGACGCCGGCCAGACCGTCGCCACGACCAACCTCGGACTGACGACTCGGGTTTGCGGAGCCGTCCGTAGAAGGCACCCCTGCGAAAATCGTCACCGGGCAGGGCCTGCGGGAATCCTGCTCAAGCTGTGCTTCTCGCGACCACGACCTGACCACAACTGTGCCCGAGCCGGGTTGCTCTACGGCGAGTGGTCACACGACGACGCTCTGGATGGGCAGAGGCTCTCAGCGGGGACGTGGCTCAAGATGGGCGGCCGTTGTCGAGTGCGCATCCCCGGTTTCGCGTCGGATGGAAGTCCAGGCTGCGCGCACGTGTGCGCACATGACCGATTCGGCCCATGCGGAGTCGCCGGCACGCAGGGCGTCGATCAGTTCGTGGTGATGGGCCAGGCTACGCCGCAGTTCCTCAGGTGTGTAGTGCGAGAAGGTCCTCCACACCAGGGGAACCTGGACGATTGATGACATCAGGGAGCAGAGTCGGTCGTTGCCCGAGGCTTCCAAGATGGCGCGGTGGAAACGGTTGTTCAGCTCGGTGAGTACGTCGACGTCTGGTTGGTGCGCGGCCGCGTGGTCCATCTCGCAGGCAAGGTCAGTCAAGGTGTCCAGGTCGGCCATGCCACTGACGGCCGCGAGGGCGCATCCCCACGGCTCGAGAAGCGATCGGAGGCCGAAGACCTCGTCCAGGTCCTTTGAGGTCCAGCTCTGCACCTGAACGCCACGGTTGCGCTCGTGCCGGACCAGACCTTCCGCTGCCAAACGCCGCAGCGCCTCGCGCACGGGGGTTCGGCTCACGCCGATCACGGCGGCGAGGTCACCTTCGCGCAGCCACTGCCCCCCCGGCTGTTCTCCAGAAAGGATCTGGTCACGGATCGATTGGTAGGCGTGTTCTGCGGAGCGACCGCTGTCGGGGTTCAAAGAGTTGTTGGTCATGACGGTCCAGACGCTATCAGCGATCTCAATATTCGAGAATGGTATGCAATATCTTTGAAACCTCTTGACTCATCTGACAAGTGGTGCCTACTTTGAGCGCACTGGTGAACGACTCGCTAGTCCGCTGATGCAGTTTGTACACGAAAGCGAGCAAAGGTGCCCGTCGCGCAGGCTCTCCCACTAGACGATCTCAGAGTCGTTGAACTCGGCTCACTGTTGGCCGGACCATTCTGTGGCCAGTTGCTGGGCGACTTCGGTGCTGAGGTGATCAAGGTTGAAGACCCCGGCGCTGGCGACCCGATGCGGCAGTGGGGGCGAGAGAAGCCGTACGGGATGTCGTTGTGGTGGCCGGTGGTGGCCCGCAACAAGAAGTCGGTGACGGCCAATCTGCGCACCGAAGAAGGTCAGGACCTGGTCCGTAGGTTGGTTGCCAGGGCTGACGTGCTCGTCGAGAATTTTCGTCCCGGCACCCTTGAGCGATGGGGTCTTGCTCCCGAGCAGTTGTGGGAGATCAACCCACGGCTGGTGGTGACTCGTGTGACGGGCTTTGGACAGACCGGACCGTATGCCAAGCGAGCGGGCTATGGCTCGATCGGTGAGGCCATGGGTGGCATCCGTTACGTCACCGGCGACCCGGACCGTCCGCCGGCCAGGGCGGGAGTCTCGCTCGGGGACTCGCTCGCGGCCACGTTCGCCACGCTCGGGACGCTGGTTGCCCTTCACAACCGTGGCCGAACAGGACGAGGCCAGGTCGTCGACGCGGCGATCTACGAAGCGGTCCTGGCACTGATGGAGTCCCTGCTTCCGGAGTGGCAGGTGGCGGGATACCAGCGCGAGCGCACCGGCGCGACGCTGCCGAACGTCTCGCCGAGCAATGCATATCCCACAGCGGATGGTGAGATGGTCCTGGTCGCGGCGAATCAGGACAGCGTGTTTGGGCGGCTGACCGAAGTCATGGGTCAGACCGAGTTGGCGACCGACGAGCGGTACGCGACCCACGGTGCGCGCGGCCAGCACATGGAGGAGCTGGACGGGCTCATCGCGGCGTGGACGTCCACCCTGGATGCGGACGATCTGCTTGGGCGTTTGCATGAGGGCGGCGTACCGGCCGGTCGCATCTTCCGTGCCAAGGACATGTTCGCCGACCCGCATTTCGCTGCCCGCGACGCGATCGTGCGTCTGACACATCCCGAGCTTGGTGAGTTCGCCATGCACAACGTCTTTCCACGACTGTCAGAAACCCCTGGGTCGGTCCGGCACGTCGGCCCGACGCTCGGTGAGCACAACAAGGAAATCTACCAAGGCATGCTGGGGATCGATGACGACACGATGTCGTCGTTGCACTCGGCCGGCGTCATCTAAGGAGGATCCATGACCTACCGTCTCGGTGTTGACGTCGGCGGCACTTTCACCGACATTCTGCTGGTCAACGAGGAAAGCGGCGAGACATTCCGCGCGAAGACCTCGTCCACCCCGGCCGATCAGTCGATCGGCGTGCTCCGCGGTATCGAGCACGCCTGCCGGTTGGCAGGCATTGGGCTCGAGCAGGTCGGCGACGTGCTGCATGGCACCACGGTGGCCACCAACGCGATCCTGGAGGGCAAGGGTGCTCGCGTCGGTCTGGTGACCACGGATGGGTTCAGGCAGGTGCTGCAGATCGCCCGGTCCTTCGTGCCCGGCGGCCTGGCCGGGTGGATCATCTGGCCCAAGCCAGAACCGCTGGCCGCGTTGGAAGACACCGTGGAGGTGCGCGGGCGCATGGGCAGCAAGGGCGAGATCGTCACGCCGTTGGACGAGGACGACGTGCGGGTGCAGCTGCGCAAGTTGAGTCAGCAGGGTGTCGAGGCGTTGAGCGTCAGCCTGATCAACTCCTACGCCAACTCCGAGCACGAGCAACGCATCGGCGAGATCGCGGCCGAGGAGCTCCCTGGAATCGCCGTGTCCCTGTCGTCATCGGTACTGCCGGAGCTGAGGGAGTACGAGCGGACAATCACCACCGTCGCCAACGCCTATGTGCAGCCTCAGGTGGCCCGCTACGTGGCCAACCTGGAGAGCCAGCTCAAGGATTCGGGTGCCAGCGGCAAGCTCTTCATCCTGAAAAGCGACGGAGGTCTGGTTTCGGCGGGTACCGCCGCGGACAACCCCGTATCGGTGATGATGTCCGGCCCGGCCGGTGGTGTCATCGGCGCGGTCTGGGTTGCTGAGCAAACCGGCCACCACGATTTCCTCACGCTCGACATGGGTGGGACGTCGACCGACGTGGCATTGGTGCAAGGGCTGACGCCAAGGATCGGTCGCGAGACGACCGTCGGAGACCTCAAGGTGCGGGCGACGTCCGTCGACGTACGCACCGTCGGCGCCGGTGGCGGCTCCATTGCGCACGTGCCCCCACTGACACAGGCCTTGCGCGTCGGACCACAGAGCGCCGGCGCCTCCCCAGGACCGGCGGCCTACGCGGCCGGTGGAACCGAACCAACGGTCACCGACGCCAACGTCGTGCTCGGCTATCTCCCCACGGAACTGGCGGGCGGCGAGATCACGCTCGACCGCCAGGCCGCCCGAGCTGCGGTCCAGTCGATCATGGACGCCACCACGTTGGAGTCCGTGGAGGCTGCCGCAGCCGGCATCGTCGACATCGTCAACGAGAACATGTTCGGCGCGTTGCGGCTCGTATCGGTGCAGCAGGGCTTCGATCCGCGCGATTTCGCTCTCGTCGCGTTCGGCGGTGCCGGGCCGTTGCATGCCAACGCGCTGGGCCGTCTGACGGGGGCATGGCCGGTGATCATCCCGCCGTCACCGGGTGTGTTGTGCGCCTACGGCGACGCGACGACCAGCCTGCGTGACGAGTCGGTGCGCACGCTCATCCGCGGCTTCAACGAGATGACGGATGCGAGTCTCCGAGAGATCCTGGGCGAGCTGGCCGCAACAGCTCGTGCCTCGCTGACGGCCGAAGGAATCGCGGAATCCGAGCACGACATCGTCTACTCCGCCGACCTGAGGTACCACGGTCAGGGCTTCGAGATTCCCGTCGACATCGATATCGACACCTTCGACGGCAACGGTGGCGGACTCGACGGGCTGCGTACGGCGTTCGACACCGAGCACCAGAGGCTCTTCTCCTTCCTTCTGGACAACAACGAGCATGAGCTGGTGACGGTCCGGGCCACCGCCAGCGGACCACGGCCCGACGTCGCGGCAGCAACGATCGCCGAGGGTGGAATCGACCCGGCTGAGGCACTGAGCACCACCACGGAGATCTGGGTGGACGGCGCGTTGGTCCAGGCAAACGTCTATGACCGACAACGACTGAAGGCGGGAAACGTGGTAGGCGGACCCGCGATCATCACCGAGATGGACTCGACCACCCTCGTACTTCCTGACCACGCCGCCACCGTTCACCACAGCGGCAGCCTGCTCATCCGACCCATCAACGCCAACCAGACCCAGGAGGGCTAAGAACATGGCACGTCTGATCGAAACCGCGACCGAGCCACTGCGCTCGGTGGATGTCGACGTTGTCACACTCGACCTGGTGGAGAACGCCCTGCGCCACGCCCGATACGAGATGGACGAGGTGCTGTTCCGCACGGCACTCTCGCCGGGCATCCGGGAGCAGCACGACGAGTTCCCGCTGATCGGCGACCCGGAGGGCAAGATGGTCGTCGGCCAGTTCGGGCTCTCGATCCCGGACTTCCTGGAGAACTTCGACGGCACCATCGAAGAAGGCGACGTCCTCCTCACCTCTGACCCCTACTCGTGCGGCGCCGCAATCAGCCACGCCAACGACTGGCTGATCGTGATGCCGATCTTCTTCGAAGGGCGCATCGTCGGCTGGTCCTCGATGTTCGGGCACATGACCGACGTCGGGGGCAAGACGCCGGCGTCCATGCCCACCGACGCGCGCACCATCTTCGAGGAGGGAGTGGTGATCCCCCCGTTCAAGCTATACAACAAGGGGGTCCTGGCCGAAGACTCGCTGCGCATCATCTTGAACCAGGTGCGCAAACCGGACTGGAACCGCGCAGACCTGAACGGGCTCGTGGCGGCCTGTCGGACGGCGTCCAGGCGGGTGCAAGAACTCTGTGCACGCTTCGGCGCGGACACGTACACCTCTGCGCTCGACGCACTCCTGGATCGTAACTATCGGGCGATGAAGACCCTTCTGCAGATGGTGTTCAAAGACGGCGAGACGCTGGCGTTCACGGACTACATCTGTGACGACGGCGTGGGCTACGGTCCATACGAACTCAAACTCAGCCTGACCCGCACCGGCGACAAGGTGCTGCTCGACTTCTCCGGGAGCAGCCCGCAGGCACAGGGACCCATCAACTACTACATCAACGAAAACCTCGTGCGGATGTTCTTCGGTATCTACATGATCACCGTCGCAGACCCGCAGATACTCTGGAACGACGGCTTCTACCCTCTGGTCGATGTCATCATCCCCGACGACTCGTTCTGGAAGCCGAAGTACCCTGCCGCGTTGAACGCCCGCAACCATGGCATCGGCCGGGTCTTCGACCTGTTCGGCGGACTGCTCGGGCAGACCAACCCCGACCTTCTCAACGCCGCAGGCTTCTCATCCTCTCCGCACTTCATGTACTCGGGCAACTACAGCGCGGGCGAACGAAAGGGCGAGTGGTTCCAGCTGTACTCGATCGGCTTCGGAGGAATCCCGGGCCGGCCGATCGGCGACGGCCCCGACGGCCATTCCCTGTGGCCCTCGTTCGTGAACATTCCCTGTGAGTACCTCGAGTCGTACTACCCGCTGCGAATCGAGCGCTGGGAAACGGTCAGCGACACCGGCGGTGCTGGGCTCCACCGCGGTGGCAATGGAGTTGATGTCGCGTACCGGTTCCTGGAACCCGGCACGATAGCCATCCATGACGACCGTTGGCTGACCTACCCGTGGGGCGTGAACGGCGGTGAACCGGGTGCTCGTGGCCGCAAGTGGATCGACAGGGTGGACGGTTCGAAGGAGATCATCCCCAGCAAGGTGATTGACGTACCCGTCACGCCGGGAGACGTGCTCCACTTCGTGACCTGGGGAGGCGGCGGTTGGGGAGACCCACTGGTACGGGAGCCGGATCTGGTGAGCCTGGAAGTACGACGCGGTCTGGTCACGCCTGCGGGTGCTCTCAGGTATGGAGTGGTGTGCGATACCGCCGGAACGGTTGACCTGGACGCGACCGGACGGTTGCGCGAAGAACTTGCATCCAAGAGGCCCACTCCGCTGCCGACCTTCAACATGGGCCCGCCCCTGGCGACAATCCTGGAGCGGTGCCTGGAGGAGACCGGGCTGCCCGCCCCGCGTCCGCCCATACGTCTGTGAGTGTCCACTGATGGTGGCGGCCACGGATGGGTTCGGCGGGACGCTGCAGCTCGGGAAGCGACCCGTGGTGCTTGTCATCGATCTCATGCGTGCCTATTTTGATCCTCGCAGCACTTTTTGCCTGCCCTCGGTCGCCTGCCTGCAGTCTGCGGGCAGGGTGGTCGAGGCCGCACGGCGCAACGACGTTCCCGTAGTGCACACGCGGGTCGTCTACGGACCCGCCGGCGTCGATGGAGGGGTCTTCATCCGGAAGGTGCCGGCCCTGCGCCAGCTCATCGGTGACGGACCGATGAACGAGCTCATGCCCGAAGTGCAGCCACTGCCCGGTGAGCTGGTCCTGGTCAAGCAGTACGCCAGTGCGTTCTTCGGAACGACCCTCGCGTCGACCCTGCAGGCCGGCGGGATCGACACCGTGGTGATTGTCGGGGTAAGCACCAGCGGTTGCGTCCGCGCCACGGCAGTAGACGCGCTGCAACACGGGTTTGTGCCGGCAGTCGTACGAGACGCAGTGGGAGACCGCTCACCGGGACCGCATGAGGCGAACCTCTTCGACCTTCAAGCCAAGTACGCCGAGGTGATCCGTGAGGGGACCGCTCTCGGCTACCTCCAGGAGGACCGATGACACAGGTCGAGATTTGTGAGGTCTCGCCACGCGACGGCCTCCAGAATGAGGCGGTCCTGCTTTCGACCGCTGACAAGGTTGAGCTAGTCGAACGGGCGATCCGTGCCGGAGCGCGCCGGATCGAGGTAGCCAGTTTCGTCAACCCCAAACGTGTGCCACAAATGGCAGATGCCGAAGAGGTCATGGCAGCCCTGCCACGCTCAACCGCAGTGCGCTACGCAGGCTTGGTTATGAACGCCCGAGGACTAGAGCGTGCCCTGGCTGCAGGAGTGGACGAGATCAACATCGTCGTCGTCGCCACCGACACCTTCTGCGGTCGAAACCAAGGCATGACCACCCAACAAGCGGTGGAGCAAGCCACAGCCTTGGTAGCCGGGGCGCGAAGTGCTGGCGTCATGTCCACCGTCACCGTCGGCGCCGCCTTTGGCTGCCCCTTCGAGGGCGAGGTACCCATCGAACGCCTCCGTGACGTCATCGCAGGGGTGGTCGACGCCGGCCCCGACGAGCTGGCCCTCGCCGACACCATCGGTGTGGCAGTGCCACGCGAGATCACCCAACGGCTGGGGCTCGCCAGGAACCTCGCTGGCCCCGATACTCCGCTTCGCCTCCACCTGCATGACACCAGGCACACCGCCGTGGCCAACGCGGTGGCGGCAGTCGAGGCTGGCGTGGCCGTCCTCGATGCCAGCATCGGCGGCACGGGCGGATGCCCCTTCGCACCTAACGCCACAGGCAACGTGGCGACCGAAGACCTCGTCTACCTCTTGGACCGCACGGGCGTCGCAACAGGACTCCACCTCAGAGAACTCCTCGACACGACCGCCTGGCTGGAACACAAGCTTGGTAAGGCACTACCCGGGGCGCTTATGCGGGCAGGACACTTCCCCCCGACGTAAGGCCTTAGACGTGCAGCTCCCTTTCCGACTCCACAGGAAACCACCCAGGTCCGCGATCATCCGCAGAGCCATGCCAGCCCCCACTCCTGCACCGCAGACCGGTCGGGCCCACAAGACACCAGTCACATCAGAACCCATCGTCCAGATGACGTGCTCTGGCGAGTGGGACGTTGGGATCAGCAGCTATCCGCCACGGTGGTGGCCGCCTTGGTCCGGGGCAAGCGCGGCCCGAAGGGTGCCCACCGGCTCACTCCGGACGTGGTTGCCGAGACGACCGGCGAGGTGGCGGGCCTGCCGGTGCTGCCGGAACCGATGGACCGGACGGGTGACCGGCCCGCGGCCCGGCGGGGGATTCTTGAGGAAGCGGTGCCGGTCTCGTTGGCCGAGACGCTCGTCTCTGCTGTCGATACGGCGTCTAGCCTCGGGTGGGTGACCATTAGCGCCGCCGCGCAGACGTCGCGACGTCGCTGGGCGATGTTGGACGTAGAAGGCGAGTTCTCCAGGCGGTTCCTGATCCGGGCCTGCTACCTGAACCCTTCGGTCTTCTCGCAGTTCCGGCCGAACTTCACCCGCGCAGGTTTCAGCGTCGTCGACTGCCCTTCCCTGACCCAGCAAGGCAAGAGCAGCGCCGACATCAACCTCGTGCTCGATGCCGTGGACGCCCTCAGCGCCGAGACGCGGTACGACGAGTTCGTGATCCTGTCGGCGGATGCCGACTTCACACCGCTCGCGCTGCGGTGCCGTGCAGCCGATCGACGCGTCACGATCATCACCGCCGGTCCGGCCGCGAGCGCCTATCGGGCCGTNNCGACAAGCGTCGGACGTCGCCCCGGACCTCACCACCGAGCACCCCGGCGAAGGCCGAGCCGTCCCCGAACAGCCCCGCCCGCAAAGCCGTCCTCCGGCTCGTCCGTTCTGCTGATCGCCCGCTGGCCGGCAGTGTGGTGGCCCAGGCCGCCCACAAGGCGGACCCATCCCTGTCCACGTCGGGGTGGGAGGGCGCCGGTGCCTTCTTCCCGTGGCTCGCCCAAGCGGTCCAGGAGCTCGGCGCCGCGTCGCGTCCCGCCCCTGGGTTCGTGTGGGATCCGAAGCGATTCAGCGAGGCGGACCTTCCGAGCGCANNTCCTGCTCACCACGCTGGCCGATGACGTGACCGCGGTCCCGTTCGCCCGGACGGAGACGTCAAGGCGCGTACGCGACGCCTGTCAGGCGGCCGGTGCGAAGATCGGCCGCGCGTCGGTCAACACGGTGATCAACGGTGTTCTGTACGCCGGGCTGGACCTGACCACGAAACCCACGGCGAAGAAAGTCGCCGAGACCTGGGCTGACAACGTCGTCGGGCTATGCAGAGGGGCCCGGATGGAGCTGAACCCTCAGGACGTCGCAGCGATTCGCGCCTGGGTCGGAGGCGGACTGCTCAAGAAGTAGGTCGGCCGCCGCACAACGCAACCAGCGTTGTCGTGGCATCGCCCCGTCAGGTCGAAAAGACCAGTGCCGCATGCCGATCCCTGAGCGGCGCAGCGGG
>PKWT01000108.1 GCA_003132125.1 Micrococcales bacterium
CGCTCGCGCTAGCGGTCCGGATCGTCAAGCAGTACGAGCGGGGCGTGTTGTTCCGGTTCGGGCGGCTTGCGGGGACGCGTTCCCCAGGGTTGCGGTTCATCATCCCGGTAGTCGATGTCCTGCATCGGGTCTCGCTGCGGATCGTCACCATGCCCATCCAGTCGCAGGGCATCATCACCCGGGACAACGTCAGCGTCGACGTGTCGGCCGTCGCCTACTTCAGGGTCGTCGACGCGGTGAAATCCGTGGTGGCTATCGAGAACGTCGGGGCCGCCATCAATCAAATCGCCCAGACCACTTTGCGAAAGGTTGTAGGCCAGCACACCCTGGACGAGACACTGTCGGAAACCGATCGTATCAACGGCGACATCAGGCAGATCCTGGACGTGACCACCCTCGACTGGGGGGTGGAGGTCACGCTCGTTGAACTAAAGGACATCCAGCTCCCTGACACCATGAAGCGGGCCATGGCCAAGCAGGCCGAAGCCGAACGAGAGAAGCGGGCCAAGATCATCAACGCCGAAGGTGAGTCTTTGGCCGCCACCGCGCTCGGCGTGGCCTCGGACGTCATGATGGCCCATCCACTCGCCTTGCAGTTGCGAAACCTGCAGAGCCTGGTCGAGATCGGCGTGGACAAGAACACCACCGTTGTCTTCCCCGCTCCGATGATGAGCACCATCGGTGAACTCGCCAACTTCCTCGCCCGCGAGGCCGGTGCCGCCGCGAGCACGACAACAAACCACCAGAGCGACGAGCCGCCGCAAACGGAGACGCGGTTGGTAACGTGAAGCGCACCGCTTGACAATGACCACCGAACCAGACACGACCCAAGGATGGCGCGGCACCCTCAATCCCGGTCTGCCCCTTCGCACACGCACCGCCACCGTCGCGCGGCGCAGGCCGCGCATCCACCGGATATCCCGTCAAAGACGTCCGCTCATCCGCTGGTGAGGTCGTGTTCGTCGACCGCTTGCCGTCCCGAATACCGAACGGCCAGCGGACGCAAATGAGGCGAGTTCGGGTGTCCGTAGGACGATCCTCAACCGCGACGCAAACGTGAGCAGTGTGCACTCCAACGGTGTTCGGTGGGAGCTCCAGGTCGGTCCTTCAGGTGATTTCGGTGAGCGACCCGTCGGTCACGGAGTACACAAAGCCGCGCACGTGGTCCTTGTGCGGGATGAATGGGTTGGCCGCGATCCGCGCCAGAGACTGCTTCACATCTGCGGCGGGGTCGCGGAAGGACTCTGGTGCCCATCCGGGGCGCAAGCCGGTGTCGGCCTCGATCTGGGCTTTGAACTCGTCGTCGGTGAACGTGAGCATGCCGCAGTCGGTGTGGTGGATGAGGATGATCTCGCGGGTGCCGAGGAGGCGCTGGCTGATGACCAGGGATCGGACTTCGTCATCGGTGATGACTCCGCCAGCGTTGCGAATCACGTGGGCGTCGCCCTCGGAAAGGCCCAGCAGCCCGTAGGGGTTCAACCGTGCATCCATGCAGGCGACGATCGCCACATGCCGCGCGGGTGGCATGGGCAGGTGGCCCTTGTCAAAGGCGGCGGCGTAGGCGCTGGCGTTCTGGACCAAGTCATCGGTAACGCTCATGAGGTGTCCTTTCAGGTCGGCTATGACGGCGCCACTTCGCACGGAGCCCGACAACAGCCGGAAGGGCGACCTGTGCAGCGACGTATCTGCAAGGAACACGGTTCCCGACGTGGTCATTCCTGCGAACCCGCCCAGGGTCTTGCGACTGGGGCTGGTACGACGCGACGACGCCCTTGACGGGCTTGGCTTCGGTCGGCGTTGCCCCTTGTTCTTCGCCTGAGCAGAAGGTTGGATGACGGGAGCGGCAGATCGTCAGGGAGCCGTCGTCGATGCCGCGATCCTCGGCTACGCGCTCTCAGCGCTGCAGCCCGAAACCTCGTCGTCGCCATCGGTGCTCGCTGATCGAAGAAGCCCGGCGGGCAGAGCAGACAAGGGAACCGATCATGAAGGCACTGCAGTACCGCACCATCGGCGCGCCCCCCGAAGTAGTCGAAATTGAGATCCCCGAACCTGGCCCCGGCCAGGTCCGGCTGAAGATCACCGCCGCCGGCGTGTGTCACTCGGACGCGTTCATCATGGGCCTGACCGCGGAGCAGTACATCTACGGGTTGCCACTGACTCTTGGTCACGAAGGAGCCGGTGTCGTGGACAAGTTGGGCGAGGGCGTCCGCGGTGTGAAGGTGGGCGACTCCGTGGCCGTGTACGGCCCGTGGGGTTGTGGCCGCTGCTACATGTGCGCCCAGGGCATGGAGAACTACTGCGAGAACGCCGCCGCCGAGGGCATCGCCCCTCCCGGGCTTGGCGCCCCTGGCTCGATGGCGGACTACATGCTCGTGGACGACAGCCGCCACCTCGTGCCGCTGGGAGATCTCGACCCGGTGCAGAACGTTTCGCTGACCGATGCCGGGCTCACGCCCTACCACGCGATCAAAGCCTCACTGGCCAAACTCGGACCGGGTTCTACGGCTGTGGTGATCGGTACAGGCGGCCTGGGACACGTCGCCGTACAGATCCTGCGTGCGATGACCTCGGCCACCGTCATCGCCCTCGATGTCAATGACGAGAAGCTCGAACTCGCCAAAGACGTCGGTGCCCACCACGGGTTCCTCTCCAATACCGACGCGATCGACAAGATCAAGGCACTCACCGGCCGCAAGGGTGCCCAGGCCGTGTTCGACTTCGTCGTTGTCCAGCCGACCATCGACCTCGGGCAGGCCGTCATCCGAGTCGGAGGAGATCTAGTCCTCGTGGGGGTAGGCGCCGGAACGGCCAAGGCCGGATTGCTCGACAGTGCCTACGACTCCTCGGTCCGAGCACCATACTGGGGCTCGCGCTCAGAACTGTTCGAGGTCCTCGAGCTTGCCAGGTCCGGCGCCATCCACGTGAAGACCGAGGTGTTCTCCCTGGACGACGCCCCGAAGGCGTACGAGAGGCTCCACGAGGGCAGTCTTCGGGGACGCGCCGTGATTGTCCCCTGACAGGGAGCCGTGAGCAGCCGGCGGACGGCCGAGCGAAACGCGGATGCCGGGCGTTCGCGTCGTTGACTCCCCCACCCGGCGACAACCGCCGCTTCGCCCCACGCTCGGTGGATCGCTCTACGGACAAAAACGCACACCCATCGCAGCTGGTCAAAATGTCCCTGAAGATCACGTGCATAACAAGCACGACCGGATCTTCGGAAGGCAGCCAAGTCGGTTCGTGACGGATCGGCTCCGCATTCCTCGTGGTCGTGGAACAGTTTGCGTCATGGATGAGGACCCGTGGGGGACGCAGACGCCGTCGGCGGTTGCCCGCGGGGTGCCACCGTTGCCAGCGCGTCTCGTTGAGCTCGTCGATTTGGCTACCAGTGGAGAGTCCCGGGTCCTTGAGCCCGGTGAGCGGTGGGTGTTCCAGTCGGCGGAGGAGCTGCCGGAGGAACCACAACCGGTCACACCTGCAACACGACGCTGCCGACCCGGCGGCCTTGGATCCGTGTCAGATACGGATCGGTGACCGGTCATCGATCCACCCTCGCAGATGCCGCGCAGATAGTGAGACGTCCGGGCCATTTCAGCCCGCGCGACGAGCATTCGCCGACTCAAGGCGCCAGGTCGTAGATGAGAGCCACCTTGCGGTTTTTCTCTGGGTCGAAGCTCTCGAAAACGCCGGTGTCGCCCTGCCCCTCTGCCTTCAATCAGCGCTGCACGTCGCGAGCGACCACGATGGCCAACCGAACGTCGGTCAGCGGCCGAAAGAACACCTGTGCTGGGACGCCACCAGGGGCGGGTGCGTACGCGACCGCCATAACCGAATCCTTGACCTCGTTTGCGATATCCGCCCACGGCAACAACTCGACTCCCGCATCTCGCAAGTCCTGTAGCAGGTCCCCCAATAATGCGTCCATGATCATGAAGAGTAGGTCCGGCCCTTGCCAGCGTCCATGGGTCGACAATTGTGACGGAAAGAGTCGGGTCGGGAGGGACGCAAGCCCCGACCTGATGTGCGGATGACGATCGCTCGACGGACACCGAGATTGGCTCCAAAAGTGTCCGGTCAGCGATGGTTAACCGGAACACCGCTACACAGACACCGCCGCTCAACCGGGGTTG
>PKWT01000185.1 GCA_003132125.1 Micrococcales bacterium
GGTTAGTGCTGGGCGTGGTGTACCTGGGGCTGGCGGCCTTCCTGAGCCGCCACGTGCCGTCCAATACCTCTGTCGACCGGATTGCGATCGGCGTGGAGCAGGCCTTCGGAGGTGGCGTCTCGCAGGTGTCCACGACGCTGTTCAACGCGGTCTTCTTCTCCGGGGTCAGGATCGAGCAGTACACCCCGCACTCGTTCTACATCGCGCGATACCCCGAAGGTGGCGAAGCAACACTGTCCTGGCCCGAAGTGGACCAGAAGTGGACCAATGACTCGGGATTCGGGATCCTCATCAGCGCGTACCTGAAGGGGAACGACCTCACGGTGACATTCTTTGGCACCAAGGAGTGGGACATCGAGGCCGTCAAGGGGCCAAGGCGCAACGTGGTGCAGCCCAAGACCATCGTTGATGGTCGTCAGGGCTGTGTGCCGCAGTCGCCGAATCCCTGCTTTGACGTGACGGTGACAAGGATCTTCAAGAAGGACGGGGTTCAGGTCAAGACCTCGACGTTCAACACCCACTACCGGTCCGACGACGGCGTGAAGTGCACCAGCGCCCCAACGGGCTAGGCGATCAACCGCCGAGGTAGACGTACTCGTGGTGCACGCTGAAGCCGAGTCGTTCATAGAGGCTCCGCGCCGGTGAGTTGGCCTGTGTCACCTGCAGATACATGGACGGTATGCCGCGTGCGCGCGCCGCATCCGCGAGGGCGCCCATGAGCTGCAGGGCGGCGCCGGTGCGTCGATGCTCCGGCGCCACGTGCAGCGCAAACACCCCGGCCCAGGCATGGGCGAACGCAACCCGTGCAACGCCGATGACAGCGCCTTCCCGCTCGAGCGAGGCGAACAGCTGATCTGGTGAGCTCGTCATCACGGTCCGGGCCGCGGCGGCTGCGACGTTGGCCTCGTCGCCCGGGGCGACCCGCGCGTCCCAGGCTGCCCAGCTGTCCCACCAAGGTTGTGAGGGTGACGATTCGAGCTGCACGCGAGCGCCTGGGTCGTGGGGTGCCTCTGGCGGCAGGGTTGCGACGGCAGCGGTCTGGACCAGGGCGTTGTTGATCGGCTCGTAGTCGCGGCCGAGCAGCTCCCTGCCCAGTGGGTCGTCATCGACGGCGAAGCCCACCGGGCCGAACACGGAGAACAGGTGCCGCAACCCCCGCTCGTCGTACCAGCTCTCGCAGCGATCGATGGCATCAGACATCGGCATACCCGGATCGCCAAGTGGCAGAACCGAATTGGCTCTTCCGGTGAACCCGGCGCCGGCCCGTAGGAGCCAGCCGCCGAGCTCTTCACGTTCGACGGGTGGCCATCCATCGACCATGATCCGCTCCAGGTCGTGCATGGAGATGGCCAAGTGCGCAGCGCCCCGACGGCTCGGCCTCGGCGGGACCTCCTTGGCGGCCACGACGGCGGTCCTGTCGATCACCACCAAGCCTCGTCGGGTGAGGATCGAGACGGTGTTGGCATCCAGCGCCACGAGGTCCCCCAACGCATCCGTGACGCCGTGCTCGATGCGTCGGCGGACCACTACGCGCATGCCGGGCCTGAGTCCGTCGGCTGGGTCTGGGTCGGTCATCGCGGAGCTTTCACTTCTTTCGTGGGCATTCTTCTCGTTTTGGTTGGCCCCGGGTACAGCCGGCGTCCGTGGATTCGGCATACTAGGCGCTGTACCCCATGTCGCGCCCAGGAGGATCGTCCACCATGACCTACGTCATCGCCCAGCCTTGTGTCGACGTCAAGGACAAGGCTTGTATCGAGGAATGTCCTGTCGACTGCATCTACGAGGGTGAGCGCACGCTCTACATTCACCCTGACGAGTGCGTCGACTGNNAGCCCCGGTGGCGCCGCCAAGCTCGGCAAGATCCCGAAGGACCACCCCCTGATCATGGCGCTGCCGCCGCAGAAGCACGACGAGTAGGGCCGACAAGACAGCTCGACGACCGACGATGGACAGCCTTCCGGACTTTCCATGGGACTCGCTCGCTCCGTACAAGGAGCGGGCGAGTTCTCATGCTGGGGGGCTCGTCGACCTTTCGGTGGGCACTCCGGTCGACCCGACGCCAGATGTCGTCCGGTCTGCTCTCGCGGCCGCGGCAGATGCCCACGGCTACCCGCAGACGTGGGGGACACCCGCCCTTCGGGAGGCGGTGGCGGCATGGTTCGCGCGCCGCCGCGGCGTGCCTGACGTGAACCCCGACGGCGTCCTCCCCACGATCGGCAGCAAGGAGCTGGTGGCCTGGCTGCCGACCTTGCTCGGTGCCGGCCCAGGTGACGTCGTCGCGTTTCCGGCCGTGGCCTACCCGACGTATGACGTGGGCGCTCGTCTCGCGGGCGCGTTGCCGCAGTCGATGGACATGACGGATCAGGGTCCGGTGACGTCTGGGCCGTCGATGACTGGTCCGTCGATAACAACACCAAAACTGTTGTGGCTCAACAGCCCCAGCAACCCCACCGGGGAGGTCCTTGGCCATGAACAGCTCGCTGCGGTCGTCAGATGGGCCCGGCAGCACGGCGTGGTCGTCGCCAGTGATGAGTGTTACGCCGAGCTGGACTGGCGTGACGGTGCTGGTGGGAGCTCCTCGGGACTACCCGTTCCGGGAGCCGTTCCGAGCATCCTCGACCCACGGGTGTGTGGCGGCAGTCACGACGGACTGCTCGCGGTCTACTCGCTGAGCAAGCAGAGCAGCATGGCCGGCTACCGCGCCGCGTTCGTGGCGGGCGACCCGGCCCTGGTGGGCCGGCTGCTCGAGATTCGCAAGCACGCGGGGATGATGGTTCCCTGGCCAGTTCAGCAGGCGATGCTTGCGGCTCTCGCGGATGACACCCATGTGGCAGAGCAGCGAGTGCGCTACGGCATACGGCGTGGGCATCTGCGTTCCGCACTGGAGCACGCCGGTTATCGCATCGACCACTCCGACGCAGGCCTATACCTCTGGGTGACCCGGGGGGGCGTTGAGGGGGCAGGCGCCGGCTCGTGTTGGACCATTCTTGAAGAGATGACAGACCTTGGCATCCTCGTCGCGCCTGGCAGCTTCTACGGAGTCGCCGGTGGGCGCCATGTGCGAATCTCGCTGACCGCCACTGATGAACGGATCGGTGCGGCAGTTCACCGACTCACCAACGTCGCGGCTGAGGACAGCTAGCTGGCGCGCACTTGTTTGTGCGCTATGAGTGCGCTTGAGTGCGCTAGATGTGCTGAGTATCACACCGCGCGGTACGACTGACTGGTGCTGGAGTAGCGTCCCCTGCATGTCTGGAGCCGGCAACGAGGCCGGGTCAACAAGGAGGTCAACTACTTTATGAGCACCGACACTGCTGGCGCGATCTTGCGCGCCGGAGATACTGAGCTCCATCTCCCGCTGGT
>PKWT01000117.1:0-1085 GCA_003132125.1 Micrococcales bacterium
CGTGCTCACCAGTTCAGCTACCACGTCAAGGATGCGCCGACCATCAGCGACGGTGAGTACGACGAGCTGGTCCGCCGGCTCAATGCGCTCGAGGACCTGTACGCCGAGCTGCGCACTCCTGACAGCCCCACCCAGCAGGTCGGCGCGTCGTTCTCCACGGACTTCGCAGCGGTCGAACACCTCGAGCGCATGTTCAGCCTGGACAACGCCTTCAGCGCTGCGGAGCTCGTGGCGTGGGCCGCGCGTGTTGAGCGTGACACGGCGTCGGACGGCGGCGGTGCTGCGCCTGATGGAGGCCCGGCATACCACTTTCTGTGTGAGCTCAAGATCGATGGTCTGGCCATCAACCTGCTCTACGAACGCGGTCGCCTGGTCCGTGCCGCGACCCGCGGCGACGGGCGCACCGGTGAGGACGTCACGAACAACGTGCGCACGATCGAGGGGATCCCTCACCAGCTCAAAGGCACCGATCACCCGGCGAGCATCGAGATCCGCGGCGAGGTGTTCTTCCCGGTCGCGGCGTTTGCCGAGCTGAACGCCGCGCTCGTCGAGGTGGGCAAGGCGCCGTTCGCCAACCCGCGCAACGCGGCCGCAGGATCGTTGCGCCAGAAGGATCCTCGCGTCACCGCCAGTCGTCCGCTGCGGATGCTGGTTCACGGGATCGGTGCGCGAGAGGGCTTCGCGATGGACCGCCAGAGTGAGACGTACGCCGTCTTGCGCGACTGGGGTCTGCCGGTGTCCACCCACTACCAGGTGCTCGAGGACATCGGGGCCGTGCAGGCCTATATCGACCGCTACGGGGAGCATAGGCACTCGGTCGAGCACGAGCTGGACGGCATCGTCATCAAGATCGACGAGGTCGCGGTCCAGCGCCGTCTCGGATCGACCTCGCGGGCTCCACGCTGGGCTATTGCCTACAAGTACCCACCCGAGGAGGTCACGACCAAGCTCCTCGACATCCGGGTCAACGTCGGACGAACCGGGCGGGTGACGCCGTTCGGGGTGATGAAGCCGGTCAAGGTTGCGGGCTCCACGGTCGAGATGGCTACGCTGCACAACGCTTTCGAGGTCGTGCGCAAGGGCGT
>PKWT01000117.1:1167-6130 GCA_003132125.1 Micrococcales bacterium
AGCTGCGCGAGCGGTTGTTCGCCCTGGCGTCCCGTGGCGCCTTCGACATCGAGGCTCTCGGCTGGGAGGGCGCCATCGCCCTTCTCGAGGCCAATGTCCTGACTGACGAGGGCGATCTGTTCGACCTGGCACCGGGACCGGACGGCGACACCTTGCACGCGGTCGCGCGGCTCATCACGGTGCCGCTCTACACCCGGGCCGCCAAGAAGTCCGATCCGCCTGACGCAGTCGTCAACGGTCGGGTGCTCTCGGCGAACGGCGCCAAGCTGATCGACAACCTGGTCACCGCCAAGGAGCAGTCACTGTGGCGGGTCTTCGTGGCCCTCTCGATCCGCCACGTCGGACCCACGGCTGCCCGGGCGCTGGCCGGGCATTTCGGCTCGATGGACGCGATCCGCGCTGCGTCTCTGGACGAGCTCTCCGGTGTCGAGGGCGTCGGCCCGGTGATCGCCGAGTCGGTCCAGGACTGGTTTGGCGTCGACTGGCACATCGCCATCCTCGACAAGTGGGCGGCTGCGGGGGTGCGGATGGCCGATGAGGTCGATGAGTCACGGCCCAAGACCCTGGCCGGCCTGACGATCGTCGTCACCGGCTCGCTGGAGGGATTCTCTCGTGACGAGGCCAAGGAAGCCATCCTGTCCCGCGGTGGGAAAGCAGCCGGAACCGTGTCGAAGAAGACCGATTTCGTCGTCGTGGGGGAGAACGCCGGGTCCAAGGCGGACAAGGCGCGGGAGCTCGGTCTGACGATCCTGGACGAAGCCGGCTTCCGCGACCTGCTCGCGTCAGGGAGACCCGACGCCTGAGCTCCACCCCTGCGCCCTGTTCCGGCGACGGCGGGGTCGGCGCGGAGACATGTTGGCGGCGCGATGACCTAGGCTGCGGAGAATTCCGCGCGACGGATGGCGGCCAGGCAGGTGGTGGCCGCGTCAACCGACAGGAGACTCATGGACCGGCTCAGTCTTGGCGTGCTTGCCAGTTCGAGCAAGGAGAACGAGTTCAGGCTGCCGATCCATCCGCAGCACTTCGACCGGGTTGACGCCGACCTGCGGGCGCTGATCTTCCTCGAGAGCGGCTATGGCGACCACTTCGGCTTCTCGGACGAGCATCTCGCCGGCCAGGTTGCGGGCATGCGTTCGCGCGCTGAGATCATCGCGACCTGCGACGTGGTGCTGCTGCCCAAGCCCACCATTGACGACGTCGCCAGCCTTCGCGATGGACAGGTGCTCTGGGGTTGGCCGCATGCCGTCCAGGACCCCCAGCTGACACAGATCTGCATCGACAGGCGGTTGACGCTCATCGCGTGGGAGGCGATGAACCACTGGACGCCGTCCGGGGATTTCGTCGTCCATGTGTTCCATATGAACAATGAGCTCGCAGGCTATAGCTCAGTGATGCACGCCATGACCCTCATCGGTTCAACCGGTCACTATGGCCGACCGCTCACGGCTGTTGTCATCGGCTTCGGGAACGCGGCACGCGGTGCCATCACGGCGCTGAACGCGTTCGGTGTCCACGACGTCACGGTGCTCACCATGCGCAACGTCACAGCGGTTGCCTCGCCGGTCCCAACCATCGTGCTTGAACACCTTGACCGGATCGAGTCCGACCCCAGCCGCACGACAGTCCAGACAGCCACGGGGGAGGTGCCCACGGCCACGTTCCTGGCCGGCCATGACATCGTGGTCAACTGCGTACTGCAGGACACCGACGATCCGCTCATGTTCGTCACGGACGCAGAGCTGGAGCAGTTCGCTTCCGGCAGCCTGATCGTCGACGTGTCCTGCGACGCCGGCATGGGTTTCGAGTGTGCCCGGCCAACGACCTTCGAGTCACCGATGCTGACGGTGGGTGACGGCGTCTCGTACTACGGCGTGGATCACAGCCCGACCTATCTGTGGAACAGTGCGACCTGGGGCATCAGCGAGGCTCTGATCCCCTACCTGCGCACGGTGATGGATGGTCCCTCGGCCTGGGATGACGATCAGTCCATTCGGATGGCGATCGAGATCCGAGCTGGCGTCGTGCAGAACCCCAAGATTCTGTCGTTCCAGGGCCGCTCCGACGACTACCCGCATCCCAGATCCCGCTGGTGGTGACCTGGCTGCTCGGTGAACGGGGTGTTGAGGCCGCGTGTTGGGCGTCTGGTGAGCACGCGGCATACAGCCCGGGACAGCGCGTGAGCGCCGACTAGACTTCAGGGCATGTCCGCAATCTCCCGCGACGATGTCGCCCATCTCGCCATGCTCGCGCGCATCGATCTCAGTGATGCGGAGCTGGACAAGATGGCCGGCGAGCTCGCCATCATCCTTGAGTCGGTCGCGCGCGTGAACGAGGCGGCCACCGACGACGTCCCACCGACGTCGCACCCGCTGCCGCTAACCAACGTGACGCGGTCCGACGTCGTGCGGCCCAGCCTGACCGCCGAGGAGGCGCTATCGGGCGCGCCCGCCTCCGAGCAGCAGCGATTCTCCGTCCCGCGGATCCTGGACGAGGACTGACCCGCCCGAGCGTCCCCGCAACCCACACCGTTCTTCGAGCATTTCAGGCACTTCAAGCAACTCGAGTCTTCCGAGCAAAGGTTAAAATGTGACTTCCGACATCACCCGCGCCAGCGCCGCCGAGCTCGCGGATCGCCTGTACCGCAAGGAGATCAGCGCGGTCGAGGCCACCCAAGCCCATCTGGACCGCATCGCCGCCGTTGATGGCTCGGTCCACGCATTCCTGCACGTCGATGCTGAAGGCGCACTTGCCACGGCTCGCGACATCGACCGCCGTCGGGCCGCGGGTGAGGATCTTCACATCCTGGCCGGGGTGCCGATCGCGGTGAAGGACATCGCCACCACGAAGGGCCTGCCTACCACTGCCGGCTCCAGGATCCTCGAAGGCTGGATCCCGCCCTATGACGCCACGGTCGTGGCGAAGCTCAAGGACGCCGGCATGCCAATCCTGGGCAAGACCAACATGGACGAGTTCGCGATGGGCTCCTCGACCGAGCACTCGGCGTTCGGCCCGTCGCACAACCCGTGGGACCTCGAGCGCATCCCTGGCGGGTCCGGCGGCGGTTCGTCGGCTGCCGTCGCGTCCTATCAGGCGCCCCTTGCGATCGGGACCGACACCGGTGGGTCGATCCGTCAGCCAGCCGCGGTGACCGGCACGGTCGGGTGCAAGCCGACCTATGGCGGCGTCTCGCGCTACGGCCTGATCGCTCTGGCCAGCAGCCTTGACCAGGCAGGCCCGGTGTCGCGTACGGTGCTCGACGCCGCCTTGCTGCACTCGGTCATCGGTGGTTACGACCCGATGGACTCCACCTCCATCGACGCCCCGGTGCCGCCCATTGTCGAGGCCGCCCGTCGGGCCGACGTCAAGGGCATGCGGATCGGTGTGGTCAAGGAGCTCGGTGGCGAGGGCTACCAGCAGGGCGTCCGAGCCCGGTTCGAGGAGTCCGTGCAGCTGCTCGTCGATGCGGGCGCCGAGGTCGTCGAGGTGTCCTGCCCGAGCTTCGAGTACGCGCTGGCCACCTACTACCTGATCCTGCCCGCCGAGGCGTCCTCAAACCTGGCCAGGTTCGACGCCATGCGATACGGCCTGCGCGTCCTGCCCGAGGGGGTGGACGACCCCAGCGCCGAGCAGGTGATGGCTGCCTCGCGCGACGCCGGCTTTGGCGACGAGGTCAAGCGCCGGATCATCCTTGGCACCTATGCGTTGTCAAGCGGCTACTACGACGCCTACTACGGCTCGGCCCAGAAGGNNACGACCCGCTTGCCATGTACCTCAACGACATTGCGACGATTCCAGCCAACCTGGCGGGCATCCCCGGGATGTCCCTGCCAAGTGGTCTGGCCGACGAGGATGGTCTGCCGGTCGGCATACAGATCCTTGCCCCCGCGACCAAGGACGAGAGACTGTATGGCGTCGGGGCCGCCCTCGAAGCGGCACTCATCCGGCGCTGGGGCGGACCCTTGCTCGCGAAGGCCCCCGAGCTGTTGACCACCGCCAACGGCCGGGAGGCCCGCTCATGAGCACCGCCGCCGGAGCCAACGGGGCAGAGCCCGTTGTCGACTATGCCGAGGTCATCAGGACGTACGACCCGGTGATGGGCCTCGAGGTTCACGTTGAGCTCAACACTGCGACCAAGATGTTCTGTGGATGTGCGACCGGCTTCGGTGCCGAGCCGAATACGCAGGTCTGTCCCGTGTGCCTGGGCCTGCCCGGGGCGCTGCCGGTCGTCAACGCCGCTGCGGTCGACTCGGCAATCCGCATCGGTCTAGCACTCAACTGNNCAGTACGACGAGCCGATCGCCTTCGAGGGCTACCTCGACGTGGAGATGGCAGACGGGTCGACCTTCCGCGTTGACATCGAACGCGCCCACATGGAGGAGGACACCGGCAAGTCGCTACACATCGGCGGTGCGACCGGACGCATCCACGGCGCGGACCACAGCCTCGTCGACTACAACAGGGCTGGCATCCCGCTCGTCGAGATCGTGACCAAACCCCTTGTGGGCGCTGGAGATCGGGCACCAGAGGTGGCCAAAGCCTACGTCGCGGCGCTGCGTGACCTCCTCAAAGCGCTCAAGGTCAGCGATGTCCGTATGGAACAGGGATCGCTGCGTTGTGACGCGAACGTCTCACTTCGCCCCAAGGCGGAGGATCCCCTCGCGCAGAATGACGTCCCGCTGGGCACCCGGACCGAGACCAAGAACGTCAACTCGCTGCGGTCGGTCGAGCGGGCGGTGCGTTACGAGATGACCCGTCACGCCGCGGTGCTCAACAGCGGCGCCTCGATCCTTCAGGAGACCAGGCACTGGCATGAGGACACCGGAGTCACCACATCCGGTCGGGTGAAGTCTGATGCTGATGACTACCGATACTTCCCCGAGCCCGATCTGGTGCCGGTCGCCCCGACTCGTGAGCGCGTCGAAGAGCTCCGCGCCACGATGCCCGAGCCCCCCGACGAGCGTCG
>PKWT01000117.1:6145-6529 GCA_003132125.1 Micrococcales bacterium
TGGCCCGGCGTGCCAGCGCCGAGGGCCGCGATCTGGCGGACTTCGGTGTCACGCCCGAAGACGTCGCCGAGCTGGACACCATGGTGGCGTCAGGCCGGCTCAACGACTCCATGGCCCGCCAGGTCCTTGACGCCGTCCTCGCTGGTGAAGGCTCACCCCTGGCGGTTGCCGACGCGCGCGGGCTGCTGCTGGTCAGCGACGACGGTGCGCTTTCGATCGCCGTCGACGCGGTCATCGCAGCCAACCCTGAGGTCGCCGACAAGGTGCGTGACGGCAAGCTGCAGGCCGCCGGCGCACTGATCGGGCAGGTCATGAAGGAGATGAAGGGTCAGGCCGACGCGGCCAAGATCCGCGAGCTCATCCTCGAGAAGCTCAGTATCTGAC
>PKWT01000487.1:0-3781 GCA_003132125.1 Micrococcales bacterium
CCTCCTTGGCCTCAGCATCGGACTGGAACCGCGACAGAGCCTTGACCACTACGGGGAAGGGCGCGTAGCGCTCCGAGAACGTCTGGAAGTGTTGCTGCACGAGCAGGGTCGTCGGCACCAGGATCGCGGCCTGTTTGCCGTCCTGGATGGCCTTGAACGCCGCGCGCACCGCGATCTCGGTCTTGCCATAGCCGACGTCGCCACAGATCAGCCGGTCCATGGGGACCTCGCGCTCCATGTCGACCTTGACCTCGTCGATGCTGATCAGCTGGTCGGGTGTCTCGACGTAGACGAAGGCGTCCTCGAGCTCACGCTGCCAGGGGGTGTCCGGCCCAAAGGCGTGACCCTTGGTTGCCATCCGTGCGCTGTAGAGGCGGATCAGCTCGCCGGCGATCTGCTTCACGTGCTTCTTGGCGCGGCCCTTGGTCTTGGCCCAGTCCGCCCCGCCCAGCTTGTTCAGGGTGGGGGCTTCGCCGCCGACGTACCGGGTGATCTGGTCGAGCTGGTCGGTCGGCACGAACAGGAGGTCGGCCGGTTGGCCCCTCTTGCTGGAGCCGTACTCCAACAAAAGGTATTCGCGGGCTGCTCCGCCGACCGTGCGCTGCACCATCTCGGCGAACTTGCCGACGCCGTGCTGCTCATGGACGACGTAGTCACCGGGACGCAGCTCCAGCGGATCGACCTGGTTGCGTCGTCTCGAGGGCAACCTGCGCATGTCCTTGGTGGAGGTGCCCTGGCTGCTGGCGCCGGTCAGGTCGGACTCGGTGACGACCACCAGCTTGGCGCCGGGTGCGACGAACCCGCGCACCAACGCCCCGGTGGTCACCTGGATGAGGCCGGCGGGAAGCTCCTCAAGCCTGACCGCACCGGTCGAGATGCGGTTGGGGATGTCGTGCTCGGACAGCACCTCGCTGACCCGTTTGGCCAGACCGAGGCCGTCGGTCACGACCAGGGTGTGCCAGCCCTCGCCGGCCCAGCGCCTCAGGTCCGCGACCGCACGCTCGGTGTCCCCGCGATAGGCCTCGACATCGGTCGACTCGACCGTGATGCTCTCCGCAACGTCTCGCGGCACGTCGGCCGTGGCGAACTCGGCCAGCTCCGCCAGCTCGGCATCGCTGACGAAGCTGGTCAGCGACCACCACGGGCGGCCGGTCTCGATGGCGTGAGCCCGGACGTCGTCCAGTGACCAGTACGACGCGCTGCCCAGGATCGCGTGCAGGTCGACGGGAACGGCGTTGCCGGCGGCCGCGTTGGACCAGCTCGCGTCAAGGAACTCAGCGCTGGTCGCCAGGAGGTCATGTGCCCGCTTGCGCACCCGCTCGGGGTCGGTGAGGACCACGTGGGTGCCCTGCGGCAGCACATCGAGCAGACTCTCCATGCCGTCGACCAGCGCCGGCGCAAGGGACTCCATGCCCTCGACGGCGATGCCCTCGGCCACCTTGCCCAGCATGTCGGCGACCCCTGGCAGCTGCTCGGCGAGGATCGCCGCCCGCTCCCGCACGGCCGTGGTCAGCAGCACCTCGCGGCAGGGCGGGGCCCACAACCCGTGTCCGGCGATCTCGAGACTGCGCTGGTCCGCGACCTTGAACCAACGGATCTCCTCGACCGTGTCCCCCCAGAACTCAACCCGGACCGGGTGCTCCTCGGTGGGCGGGAAGACGTCGAGAATGCCTCCGCGCACAGCAAACTCGCCTCGGCGCTCGACCAGGTCGGTCCGGACATACGCGGCAGCGGCAAGGGCCTCGACAACGTCACCCATCGGCGTCTCGTCGCCGGCCTTGAGGGCGACGGGAACCAGCTCGCCCAGACCCTTGACCAGCGGCTGCAGCAGTGCGCGCACCGGAGCGACGACAACATCAAGGGGCCCGTATGCCGTGCCCGTCGCCTCGGGGTGGGTGAGCCGGCGCAACACGGCCAGCCGCCGGCCCACCGTGTCGCTGCGCGGGCTGAGCCGTTCGTGCGGCAGTGTCTCCCAGCTCGGGAAGTCGGCCACGACGTCACTCGGCAGGAAGCAACGCAGCGCAGCGACCAGGTCCTCGGCCTCACGCCCGGTGGCGGTCACCGCGAGGATCGGACGGCGGACGCTGCTGTCCTGAGCACCGGCCAGGGCCGCGATCAGCGGTGGACGAGCACCCGCGGATACGGCGATGTCCAGCGACGGTGGCGCCGCGTGGTCCGTGCCCATCGGCGCCGTGAGGATGCGCCGCACGATCGGGTCGGTGACAAGGACATCAAGCAACGGGGTGAGGCTCATGGTGCGCAAAGCTCCTGGATCATGGGGAGTGCCACTGCTGCTGTGCCGCTTGGAGGCCTTCGGCAACCAGCAGCTCGAGCGCGTCGGCGGCGTCGCTGACCAGCAAGGGCACCTCACTGCGTTCGGTGCTGGAGAAGTCGTGAAGCACGTAGTCCGCGGCATCCATGCGCCCGGGCGGTCGCCCGATGCCGACGCGAACACGCAGATAGTCCCTGGTGCCAGCCGACTTGGTGATCGAGCGCAGGCCGTTGTGGCCGCCCTCGCCGCCGCCGAGCTTCAGCCGCACGTCGGCGAAGGGGATGTCGAGGTCATCGTGGATCACGACGAGCTGCTCGACGGGAACCTTGTAGAACGACATCAACCCGGCGACCGGGCCGCCGGACTCGTTCATGTAGCTGAGCGGGGTGGCGATGACAGCCCTGGGTCCGGGCGCCCCGCCGGGCAGGGTGCCGATCCGGACCTCGGCCGCGACCGCACGCGCCTTGTGCGAACGCAGGCTGGCACCGGCACGGGCAGCCAGCTCGGCCACCACCATGGCACCGACGTTGTGCCGGTGACCGGCATACGACGGGCCAGGGTTGCCCAGTCCGACGATCAGCCAAGGGGTCATCGCGTCCATTCCGGTTCGACGTACACGCTGGTTGACCCGGTCCTGACGGTGTCAGGACCGGGTCACACGCAGTTCGCTCAGGCCTTGTCGCCCTTGTCGTCCTTGTCAGCGTCGACTGCGGGCGCCTCGGCTTCAGCAGCCTGCACTTCAGCCGCCTCGGCCTCGGCTGCCACGATGGCCTCTTCAGGAAGGTTGGCCGCGACATCAGCAGCGAGCTCGGCCTCGAGCTCCTCCGCGGTGATCGCCTGGGTGATGTTGACGACCAGTATGTCGGCCTCAGTGACCAGCTCGGCTCCCTGGGGCAGCACGAGGTCGCCGGCGTGGATCCGGGTGCCGGCCTTGAGACCCGCGACCGAGACCTCCAGGCGCTCAGGAATGTGCGTGGCTTCGACGGCCAGCTCAACGGTGTTGTTCTCCAGGGAGACGACGGTCTCGATGGCGGCTTCACCCACGACGTGGATCGGGACGCCGACGTGGACCTTCTCGCCCTTGCGGACCACGACGAGGTCGATGTGCTCGATGATCGGCCTGATCGGGTGGCGCTGGATGTCCTTGGCGAGGGCCAGCTGGTCCTTGCCGTCGATCTCGATCGTGAGCAGGACGTTGGCAACCTTGAGCGCCATCATCGTCTCGTGACCCGGCAGGGTGATGTGGACCGGCTCGGTGCCGTGGCCGTACATGACTGCGGGGATCTTGTGCTCTCGCCGGATGGTGCGAGCGGCGCCCTTGCCGAACTTGGTCCGGGTCGTGGCGACGAGCTTGTTGTCGGTCATGGCTCTCCTACGTTGCTTGGTGCGGATCCGCACGCTGGTGTGGCGCGCATACGCGTGTGGGTCTGGCCTGTCATCTGACTGCGGTGGGCCTCGACGCGGGACGCGGCACGACGCCGGTGACCGGCGTGGCAAGCGCCTCCACCC
>PKWT01000487.1:3792-7348 GCA_003132125.1 Micrococcales bacterium
CGGCATACGGAAATCTCGGCTTCCGGCCCGATCGAGGGGCCGCGGGCTCAGGTGCTTCGCAGCGCTGGGAACAGCTCGTGCGCAGCCGCCCGCAGGACCTCGAGCCGCTCGGGCTCCGCCGGCCAGTCAAGGATGATCTCGGTGAAGCCCACCTCGCGATAGGCCCTGATCGACTCGGCCATCGCGGCCACAGAGTCGAAGGAGGCCTCGTAGGGCCACACCGAGCGGACCAGGGTGGCGGGGTCACGGCCGATCGCCCGACAGTCCTCGTCGAGAGCGGCCATCCGGGGAACCACGATCTCGACCGGGCCGCGAGTGTTCCAGACCTCGGCGTGGGCGGCGGTGAGGGCGAGCATCCGCGGGCCCTTGCACCCGATGGTCACCGGCAGGCGCGGGGACTGCAGCGGCTTCGGCGCGAAGGGGGTGTCACGGGTGGAGTAGTAGTGGCCGTTGTAGTCGGTACGACGCTCGGCCTGCAGCTGCTCGAGCAGGTCGAGGGTCTCGGCGAACCGGCCCACCCGCTCGCCGGGTCCGGGAAAGTCGAAGCCGTAGGCCTCGTGCTCGCGCTCCCACCAGCCCGCACCGAGCCCGAGCTCGAGGCGACCTCCGGAGATGTGGTCGACGGTGACCGCCTGCTTGGCCAACACCGATGGGTGACGATAGGTGTTACCGGTGACCATCAGGCCGATGCGGATCCGGCTGGTGGCCATAGCGAGCGCGGCGAGCGCGGTCCACCCCTCGAACATCGGGGCGTCCTCGTCGTCGCCGCCGGCCATGAAGTGATCGGTCAGCCAGGCCGAGTCGAAGCCCAGGGCCTCGATCTCCTGCCACTGCTCGACCACGCCGGACCACGGCGGCGCCTGCTCGGTGACCACGCCAAGACGGATCGGACGCTCAGGCGCAGCAACCGGCATACGGATTCTCCCAGCGAACGTGTTGCGAGCGGGTCAGTTGGGCAGGTCGAACAGGCTGGTGACTGAACCATCCTCGAAGACCTCACGGATCGCCTGGCTGAGCAGCGGGGCGATCGACAGCTCGGTGAGCTTGTCGAAGTGACGCTCGGGGGGGATGGGCAACGTGTTGGTGACGACGATCTCGCGGACGTTGCAGTTCTTGAGCCGGTCAACCGCAGGGCCGGACAGGATCGCGTGCGTCGCGGCGATGATGACATCGGTCGCCCCAGCCTCGAGGAGCGCGTCGGCCGCCTTGGTGATCGTTCCGGCGGTATCGATCATGTCGTCGACCAGGATGCAGGTCCGGCCCCTGACCTCACCGACGACACGGTTGGCCACGACCTCGTTGGGCCGGGTGATGTCACGGGTCTTGTGGATGAAAGCCAGCGGTGCATCGCCCAGACGCTTGGACCACTGCTCGGCCACCTTGATCCGGCCGGCATCCGGTGAGACGACGGCCAGCTTTTCCTTGCCGTACTTCTTACGGACGTACTTCGACAGGATGGGCAGCGCCACGAGGTGGTCGACCGGTCCGTCGAAATACCCCTGGATCTGGTCGGCGTGCAGGTCCACAGACATCAGCCGGTCCGCGCCCGCGGTCTTGAACAGGTCAGCGATCAGACGGGCCGAGATCGGCTCGCGGCCACGGTGTTTCTTGTCCTGCCGCGAGTAGCCGTAGTACGGCATGACGACGGTGATCCGCTTGGCCGAGGCACGCTTGAGCGCGTCAACCATGAGCAGGTGCTCCATGATCCACTCGTTGACCGGAGCGGTGTGGCTCTGGATGACGAAGGCGTCCGAGCCACGGACCGACTCCTCATAGCGCACGTACATCTCGCTGTTGGCGAACTCGAAGGCCGACGTGGGGACGAGGATCGTGCCCAGCTGGTAGGCCACTTCCTCGGCGAGCTGAGGGTTGGCCCTGCCGGAGAAGACCATGAGGGTTTTCTCCGTCGTACGCTTCAGTCCGCTCATGTGGTGGCGTTCCCTTCGGGGACGATGTTGGAGGTTTCAGGAGCGATGGTTGAGTCTTGACCAGCGGCTGCTGAGTCTTCACCCGCGGCTTCGGCGGCGCGCGCGGAGGCGGTGCCCGGACGCTTCTTCAGCACCCAGCCCAGCAGATTGCGTTGTGGCGCAACGTTGATGGCCAGGGCGCCGGGCGGGACATCCTGACGGACGACGGTCCCGGCACCGGTGTAGGCCCCGTCCCCCACGGTCACCGGCGCGACGAACATGTTGTCGGAGCCGGTGCGGCAGTGGCTGCCGATCGTGCTGCGCGACTTGTTGACCCCGTCGTAGTTGACGAAGACGCTTGACGCTCCGATGTTGGAGTGCTCGCCGATCGTGGCATCCCCGACATAGGTCAGGTGCGGCACCTTGGACCCGGTGCCGATCTGGGCGTTCTTGGTCTCGACGAAGGTGCCGATCTTGCCCTCGGCGCCGAGGTCGGTGCCCGGGCGAAGGTACGAGAAGGGCCCGACCGTGGCTCCGGCGCCGATGATGGCCGAGAACCCATGCGTGCGTATGACGGACGCGCCGTCGCCGATCTCGATATCGGTGAGCGTGGTGTCGGGTCCGAGGACGACGTCGTCACCGATGGTGCTGGCGCCGTGGATCTGGGTCTGCGGGTGGATCGTCACGTCGCGGCCTAGCGTGACGTCAGCGTCGATCCAGGTCGTGGCCGGGTCGACGACGGTCACTCCGGCGCGCATCCAGCGTTCGACGATGCGGCGGTTGAGCTCGGCACCGAGCCGCGCCAGCTGGACGCGGTCGTTGACACCCTCGGTCTGCCACACGTCCTCGACCAGATGCGCGCTCACCCGAAGGCCTTCGGCGCGGACGATACCCAGGACGTCGGTGAGGTACTTCTCGCCCTGCGCATTGTCCGTGCCCACCCGGACCAGCGCCTTGCGCAGGACCAGGGCGTCGAACGCGTACAGACCGGAGTTGATCTCGGTGATCCCCAGCTGTTCGGCGGTGGCGTCCTTCTGCTCAACGATGCCGGCCACCGAGCCGTCGGTCGCGCGAACGATGCGGCCATAGCCGAATGGGTCGGGCAACGTGGCGGTGATCACCGTGGCGGCGCTCCCGCTGGCAGCGTGCGCCTCGAACAGTCCACGCAGGGTCTCAGCAGTGAGCAGGGGCACGTCGCCACTGGTCACCAACACCGTTCCCTCGAGGTCTGCGGGCAGCGCGTCGAGTCCGCACTCGGTGGCCCGGCCGGTGCCCATGACCTCGTCCTGGTCGGCGATGACCGCATCGGCGTCGACAGTGGCGATGTGGGCGGCCACGAGCTCGCGTCCGTGGCGGACCACGATGGCCAGATGCTGGGGATCTGCGCCTCGCGCGGCGGCGATCGCATGGCCGAGCAGGGTGCGCCCCCCGATCGCATGCAGGACCTTGGGGGTGGCCGACTTCATCCGTGTGCCCTCACCTGCGGCGAGGACTATGACAGCGGCCGGGCGGGACGTGGTCACGCGAATGAGCTCCTGAATGGTCGGAGTCGGTGCTGACGAACGCACCCTTGCCATCTCAGCCCAGGAGGGGAAAGTGGTGCTGCAAGCTGGGGTGGGCTGCCGGGCTCATGATACCTGCCCGCACAG